>JAFUDC010000024.1 GCA_017459345.1 Eubacterium sp. | reverse complement strand
TCAGCTATCTCCTTCCACCGGTCTCTAAGCTCTGCAGGCTTTAAAGCCGGCTTCCTGTCCTCCCGGTCGCTGTTTCCTTCTCCCTCGCCTCCGATACCGCCCCCTTCTTCGCTTTCTACCACGCTTAAGACTTCATCGGACTGACCTGCATCCTCCCCTTCTTCTCCGTCGGGGGGCAGGTCCTCTCCGATTCCCTCATTATCATCTCTCTTCTTGCCGGAGGAATCATCATCCTCATCTCCGGCAGCATTTTCTTCCTTATCCTGATTCTCTTCTTCGAGAATCGTCTTGTTATGCCAGATGGAATGGTCATCTGCCATAAAGTTTCTTCTCAACTGGTCTATCTCGACATCCGAGATATTCTCCTCCATAAAATACTTATAGATCCACTCCGCGGAAAGCCTTGGAAGCTTCCCCGCCAGGTCCCGGATCAGCCAGGCCTGGGCCGTCTCCCTCTCACAGGAGAGAGATTTCAGATTCATCTTATTGATCAGATTCTCCACCGCGATATCGCAGGCCAGATCCCAGATCGGTCCATCTATTTTCTTCGATATAAACAAGTGCCGAAACACACAATGCAGGACCGTATGCAGATAATCTCTAGCCGGGAGTCCTCTCTCCTTCTGGTAGAGCCGGCAGATATGGGCGGCATTATAATACAGAAACCTTCCATCCGTCGCCATGGTAAGAGTATCCATATCATGGTCCGGGACAATCTTTATAAAGGCTGCCTCCATAAAACGAAGGTTGATAAAAAGTGTATGATGAGACAGCCGCAATATATCCCTGGCAAGATCCTGCGTCAGCCGGGCATTATCCAGGACTCTCTTTGCATTTCCATCCCCGTCTGCATATCCGTGGGATTTTAAAAGCTTCCTGCTGTTTACTTCCCACTCCTTATTATCCGGTTTATTCTTTTCCATCTTCACTTTCTCTTGCTGTCTGCATCTCAAATCTCAAAAAGAAAGGGTGATGCCCCCCTGCGACCGCTTTCGTTAAAGCATCGAGGAAAAGCAATCACCCTTGGATTAAAAACTATACATTGTATCTCTGCGGCAGCGGAGGCATGCTGGCGAATTTAGCCGGCAGATCCTCTGCACCAAACTCGGTCTTGCCGGTTCTCTCATGCTCTCTCAATGCTCTCCACAGCTTCTCCGGTGTGATCGGAAGTTCCTTGATCACCAGACCGGTTGCGTAGTTAATGGCATTACCGATGGCGGATCCAACCGGAGCGGTTGAGCCCTCGCCGGCTTCCTTGGCACCCATGGGGCCTTCTTCATCGTACTCGCTGCAGATCTTGGTTGTGATATTGGGCATATCAAGTGCAGTCGGGAATCTGTAGTCACGGAAGGATGGATTCAGATGTCTTCCGTCCTTGTCGTATACACATTCCTCATAGCAGGTGAAACCGAAGCCAAGAAGTACGGAGCCTTCGATCTGGCCTTCTACGGCACGAATGTTCAAGGGGCGTCCGCAGTCATGACCGAATACGAAGTCGTCCAGTGTAACTGCACCTGTCTCCATATCAACCGTAACTTTGGCTGCTGATGCGGAGAAGGAGTATGCTGTGGCATAGTTTCCGACGTTCTTTACATAGATATCCTTATCACCTTCATGGTTGTAAGCACCGACACCGGCTACGCAGCGTCCGAAGTTCTTCTCCTCATAGCCGAAGCAGGCTTCGTTGAAGGAAATGTTCTTCTCTGCGTCACCAGGGATGAAGACACGGTGGTCTGCCATCTTGATATCGGTGGGTTTGCAGCCCCACTCCTCTGCCCAGTGCTTTAAGAGCTTGAGCTTGGCATCACCAACGGCGTGATGGCATGCATTTCCACCCAGGAAGGTTACACGGGAACCGAAGGAACCGGCATCCCATGGTGTGGTGGTGGTATCGGACTGTACGCATTTTACCTCGTCCATGTTCAGACCCAGCTCTTCTGCCACGATCATGGTCATAACGGTGTCGCAGCCCTGTCCGATATCATTGGCACCGGTAAATACTACGGCGTAACCTTCACGGTTCAGACGAACGATGGTGGTGGAGGAGCAATAGTGGGGTGTTACCAGTACCGGGAATCCTGTACCGGACATGAATCCGGAACCGGAGAAACCAACGGCCTGGCCGCTTCCCTTAGGATATCTCCAGCGGTTTTCCCATCCAATCTCCTCTGCGCAGGCGTCCATACATTCCTTAAAGCGGCAGGAGGTGAACTCCAGTCCGGTAGGTCCTGTATAGTATGGTGTGATCTCGTTGATATGTCTTAACTCCAGCGGATCAATGCCAAGGTTGTTGGCAACCTCATCCATATGGATCTCGTGAGCAAAATGTACCTGGCAGGCGGAGTATCCTCTCATGGCTCCGGATGCAGGATGGTTGGTATAAGGTCTTCTGGCGATCATGTCGATGTTCTCAACCTTATAGGGGAAGGTTGCACAGATCAGGGACAGGGTGTTGGCTGCAATACCGGATCCACCGTAGGCACCGCCATCCAGGATATGTCTGCAGCGCTTGGCCAGAAGCTTTCCATCCTTGGTAAATGCGGACTCAATCTGGAAGGAGATGGGATGACGGGTTCTGGTACATTTGAAGACCTCATCTCTCTTTAAGATACATTTTACCGGATGACCGGTTCTCTCTGCGAACTTACACGGGCAGAGCTCATGGGCAAATACGTCCAGCTTTCCGCCGAATCCGCCGCCCACCATGGGCTTGATGAGACGAACCTGGGATTCCGGAACGCCAAGTCCCCATGCAACCCAGTACCTGGATACATATGCACCCTGGGTTGTGGACCAGATGGTGTACTCCCCGTTCTCATATTTGGCGATGGCACCATGGGGCTCGATAGCGGCATGAACCATCTCCTGGGTCTTATAGTAGGATTTATCTGTATAATCTGCCTCTTCGAAAGCCTTATCAGGGTCACCGGCCCTCATGACGGTGAAGATGGACAGGTTGTTGGCTGTGCCTTCCTGGTCAGCCGGATAATGGATGGGTTCTGCATCGAGAGCCATGGCCTCAAAGGGATCCAGGAGAACCGGGAGGGGTTCATACTCTACCTTAACCAGGGCAGCGGCCTCTGTTGCAGCTTCCTCTGTGGTAGCGCAGACTGCGGCAACCTCGTCGCCCACCATTCTTACCTTGCGGCGGCAGAGGGGCTCTTTATCAGCCAGCTCCTTGAAGGCCTCCGGGTTACCCAGGTTATGTCCTTCCGGGAAGTCAGCGCCGGTCAGGAAGCCCTGTACGCCGGGAACCTTGGCAGCCTCGGTAAAATCAATACTTTTAATAATTGCATGGGCGTAGGGGGAATGGACCAGTTTACAATACCAGGTCTCCGGCAGGTACACATCATCGGTGTAGATGGCAGTACCTGTTACCTTTGCCTCTGCATCGATACGTACATAGGCATTGCCGCGTCCGGCCAGTACGTAATCCTTGGGATCTTTATAGACGCTTCTTATTTCATTCCAATATTCACTTCTTGTCTGAGCCATTAGTTTGCCACCTCCTTTGCCATGACCTTAGCAGCAGCATCGATTGCCTCAACAATCTTCACATATCCTGTACACCTGCAGAGGTTTCCTGCGATGCCGTCACGGATTTCCTGCTCTGTGGGGTGAGGATTCTCATGTAAGAGAGAAACTGCTGACAGGATCATACCTGGTGTACAGAATCCGCACTGGAGAGCCCACTTGTCGATGAACTCCTTCTGAATAGGATGCAGCACGCCGTCTTTTCTTAATCCCTCGATGGTAACGACCTCATGACCGTCTGCTTCTACTGCCAGCATAGTACAGGAAGTGATTGCCCTTCCGTCTAAGAGGATGGTGCAGGCCCCGCACTCTCCTTCTTCACATCCGCGCTTTGTTCCGGTCAGATGCATCTGCTTACGAAGGAAGTCGACCATGGTGATGTTATCCTGAACGAATTCTTCTCTGTCGACGCCATTTAATTTAAAACTGATTACTCTTTTTCCCATCTCGCTTCTGCCTCCTTTCCTATGCTAATGTCTCCACTGCCTTCTTCACCGCTCTCTTGGTATAGACACGGATCATGTCTGTACGGTACTCAGCGGATGCACGGACATCACTGATGGGTGAACATTCCTGTGATGCAGCAGTGCCGGCCTTCTCAAGAAGGTCATCTGTGATCTCATTGCCCATGAGGATCTGCTCTGCATTCTTTGCCCGAAGAGGAGTGATGCCTACGCCGCCCATGGTGATCCGGCAGTCAGCCACCTTACTTCCATCCATCTTGATCCATGCGCCAACGCCCACGATGGCAAGGTCCATGGCCTTCCTGACTGCATGCTTAAAGTAGGCAGAGCCTTCATTCTTCTTCAGCTCAGGAATCATGACTTCTGTCACGATATCGCCGGGCTGAAGGGCTGTCTTCTTTACACCCTTAAAGAAATCGCCGATACCGATTTCTCTCTCTTCTTCCCCGTTTACCACCTTGATTTTTGCATCCATGGCAAGTAAAATAGGAGCTGTGTCTGCAGAAGGGGATGCATTACATATATTTCCGACCAGTGTCCCCTTTCTTCTGATCTGTGCAGATGCCACATAGTGAGCTGCATCAGAAAGTGCAGGCATCTTTTCTTTTACCAGGGCGGAGGTCTGAATATCAAACAGCTTCGTGAGAGCTCCGATCTTCAGGCCTTCGCCTTCTACATACTCGATTCCTTCAAGACCTTCGATTCCTTTGATATCAATCACGGTATCCGCAGGAATCACCTTATCCTTCAGTAACAGGATCACGTCAGTACCACCGGCCATGATCACTCCCTTTTCGCCCTTCGTCTTTGCGAGCTCGGAAGCTTCCTTGATGCTTGCGGCCTTGACATAATCAAATGCAGGTAAACTCATTTCATGTCCCTCCTTCTTTTATAGATAGTTGGCAGTATTTTCGGTAAATGTAAAAGGTAGCTCTATTGTAAATCATCAGCAGGGATGATTTCTGTAACTCAGACTACAATCTGTGAATGAATTAACAAAAAAATCAGATTTTTGAATCATCAATTCCTATAATTAAGAGAAGAACTTGTGAAAAATAGCTAAAAAAACAGGTAAAGTGTAGTTTAAGCTACAGCGCAGGAAAGACATGGTGTGATATAGTCACAATGCGGATAACTGTGTATCCCACGGAACACAGTTATAAAGGCAGTATAATATGTAAAAGGGTATTTGGAAACTTGAAGACAGCTGTACAATCTGCTTAAAGCTCATAGCGGAAGACGCAGACTTAGCCATAGGAATCTATGGACGGTTCCTGTCAATGTGTATGTAGATTGGAAGGTGATTAATTTGAATAAGATATTCAACAAGTTTAATCTGACATTAAATATCTGGATCTCTGTGATCATTAATGTCGCACTTAGTATTGTCCTGCCCCTGGTTGCCATGGGGACAGTGACATTACCTATATTCTTAAAGGGATTTGCCATTGCTTTTCCCGTCAGCACGATCATCGTACTCCTGATCCCCATCAACCGGTTGGGGGACATGGTCGCATCAAAGTTTGGCCTGCAGCCGCAGACCGTCCCGTTCACTCTGGTTTCAACAGCGGTTTTAGCATTCATATTGGGGTCATTTATGAGCCTGCTCATGACCTACATCAATGCCGGCGCCTATACAGGATTATTCACTCCGGCTTATTTTGCCGCCTGGTTTTCCTGCTGGGGATGGGCACTGCTTGCGGTATACCTGTCCGCACTGGTCGGAATCTATACCGGACTTCCGCTGACCATGAAGCTTTGCGGGCCGCCGCAGGGACATTAAAAAAAACTCCGGAGCTTTTTCGGCTTCGGAGTTTTTTACTGTGGAAAAAGGCTTTACTGCAGAAAATGCGGTTCAATCTGGGACAGCTTATGAAACTTCTCCTGATGGAGTTCTGCCATCACGCTCTCCACATCCGTCTTGCTATGCTTGATCTTCAGGAAATCGATAATATCATCCACCCCTTCTCCGGTGTAGGCGCTTACCCTGTAAATCCTCCGGCAGCCGGTAAGTCTCAGCCAGGCTTCCGCCTGGTCAGGGTCTGCATCCCAGTGGTCGATCTTGGTAACGATGCCGATTACGTCTCTATTGGCCAGAGGAGTTATGGCAGGGGGGTAGAGGGAGTAGGGTTCGGTGGCGGAAAGGCAGACTCCCACCACATCCGACTCGGCTGTGTAGAGGTCTATGGTGTGGGCCAGGTCCAGGTTCTCTGCATACTCTCCCGGCATGTCGATCAGGACATCATACTGGCTGACGTACTGGGTCTTATGATAGGTAATTTTCTCTCCCCTCAGAACCTGCTTTAAGGTAGTCTTTCCACACTCACTTCTCCCGATCAGGATCAGGCGGCGCATCTCAAGCTCTGCATTGGTATCGATTAAGGTACTGTAATCGTGTTCTTCTCTATATTTCTTCATTATTATTAACCTTCCTGACTGAATCCTTCCTCTTTATTTTAATCTCTTCCGACCATAAAGTATAGGAGAAATTAGTACTTAAGGTATGAGGATATCAGCGTTTTACCATAGATAATAAAGGAAGCTTCAAAACTTTTCACAAAGAATAACTGAGATACTCACTTGCAATTCAGAATAGATTAAGAAAGTGTATCGACAAATGTTTCAGTACATTTTCCCCACATCAACACTTCGACAAATGTTCTGAATTTTTGCCGAATAACCGCTTGACATTCCCTCTTTGCAAGGTTATTATTGTCACATAAGGCACTTAGATAGTTATTAAGCACATTTGTTCCTAATAGATAATCAATTTATTTTCAACATTTCCTGTTGAAAGATTTTACAGACCACATGCCTTTTTAAGAAAGAGAGGAATCGAAGATGGCAAAAGCAAGAAGTCCCTTTTTAATCGTGAATCCAAAGTCCTACCTGTACGGCGAGGAGATCCTGGCTCTGGCTAAGGAAGTTGACCAGGTTGCAAAAGATGTTCCGGACCTTCAGCTGTATATGACCTGTCCTTACGCTGATCTTCGTATGGTTAAGGAGAACACCGAGTATCTTTCCGTGATGGCCCAGTCCTTAGACCCACTGGTTCCAGGCAGAGGCATGGGTCATGTCCTTCCTGAGTCACTGAAGGCAGCAGGTGCCGAGGGTGTGTTCCTCAACCATGCTGAGAATCAGAAGACAGTAGCTGATCTCTATGCCTGCATCAAGAGGGCAAAGGAGCTTGATATGGTCACCGTTGTCTGCGCTGACAGCAAGGATGAGGCCAGGGCAGTTACCTGTCTCGGTGCTGACATCGTTCTTGCAGAGCCCACAGACCTGATCGGAACCGGCCAGGTGGCAGACGATTCCTACACCATCGAGGTTTGCGAAGCCCTTCGGGCCATCAACCCGGATGTTCTGGTTATGATTGCTTCCGGCATCACCACACCGGAAGATTGCTATAACGTGATTAAGCTTGGCGCCAACGGTACCGGCGGTACATCCGGCATCCTGAACGCACCATCACCGGCACAGAGAGTAAGAGATATGGCAGTTGCCATGGTTAAGGCAGCAAAAGAATTAGAGGAGGATAAATAAGATGGCAGTATATAAAGAAACAATCCAGATGACATCCCACGGCGGAACCCCCACATTTGTGAATATCACACCCCAGGTGAAGGAAGCAATCGCTAACAGCGGCATCAAGAATGGTATCGTGACCGTCATCTCCCCCCACACCACCTGCTCCGTCTTCTTTGAGGAGTACGTTCATGATGTGACAGAGGACGGCACGGAGTTCCTTCAGGTGGACCTGAACAGGGCCTTATCCAAGATCTTCCCTGACCAGACTGAGATGCCCCCGGAAGGCCCCTACATGTATCCGGGCGAGGCACATTTTGTGGATGTAGAGTCCTGGCCCAATGCAGCAGACTACCTGCCGGGCGGAGACAGAAGAGCCCTCCTCAACGCGGATGCCCATCTGAAATCTACCCTGATCGGATCCAGCGCCACCCTGGAAGTGGACGAAGGCAAGCTGGGCGTGGGCTCAACCGGATATATCTACTTTGTCGATTTCGACAGGGCAAAGGGCCGTTCCCGCAAATGTAAAGTTATTATCATTGGAGAGTAAATATTTCCCAGAATATAAATTCTATTCTTACTTACATGCTGCAGTTATGTATCATCACGACTCAGTCAGTATTCGTATAATATAGACCATTGACATAAAGAAATGAAATTCAGAGAGGGTTATCATGTTAGTTAATACAAAAATATTATTTAAGAAAGCTCAGGAAGAAGGCTTCGCCATCCCATCCGCCAATTTCCTGGATATGGAAGGAATCAAGGCTCATGTACAGGCAGCAGAGGAGCTGGGACTTCCCCTGATCATCGCTCTGGCAGAGAGCCATTTAGGAGATAACATCAACTTAGAGGACGCCGCTTTAGTAGGCAGAAAATATGCAAAAGAGGCCAAGGTTCCGATTGTTCTTCACCTCGACCACGGCGAGAGCGTGGAGACCTGCAAGAAGGCCATCGACCTGGGATTTACCTCCGTCATGATCGATGCCTCCATGAAGAGCTTCGAAGAAAATGTGGCTACAACTAAGGAAGTGGTTGAGTATGCCCATGCCCGGGGTGTAGTGGTTGAGGCTGAAATCGGCCACGTTGCCAGCAACTTCAATCAGAATGATACCGAGACCTTATACACCACACCGGAAGAAGCTGCTGAGTTCGCAAAGCAGTCCGGCTGCGACTCCCTGGCTATCTCCATCGGAAC
>JAFUDC010000023.1 GCA_017459345.1 Eubacterium sp. | reverse complement strand
TCACCGAGGTCATGGCAAGCACATAGGACCGGCTTTCCATTTCCAGCTCCATGTTCCACTCATCCCGGAGTTTTGCAAAAAGCCAGGGACCCCGGTTACATCCAACATAAAAAATGAGCTTCCCCGGATCAAAGTCATAGACAGACAGGTCTTTCTGGCTGACCAGGTGGATTTCTTTAAGTTGTCCACATTTTCTGCGGAATTTCAACAGGTTATCCACATACTTATCCACATAATCCTTCTTCTCATACATGAAGGCGACCCCGTACTCTGCGGAGGCCATCAGCGGGTAGGAGGGACTCGATGTCTCATAAACGGCCAGCCAGTCGGCAATCCTCTCCGCTTTCACCCGGTCTGTACAGAGGTGGAGGAGGGCGGTCTGGGTCATGGAAGGCAGGGTCTTATGGGTGCTTTGTATCACAATATCCGCCCCGCAGCTTACGGCACTTTCCGGAAAAGCCTGGTGAAAATGCATGTGGGCACCGTGGGCTTCGTCAATAATCAGAACAGGGGCGGGATCATAATACCGACTGACATTATCGGTATCTGTATTCCCCGGACCTGCCTGCGAATTCAGAAAGTATGTCTCCAGAACGTTTTTCACCGCACGGACATCCGTCACCACCCCCTCATAAGTGGGAGAGGTGAGAACCACGGCCCTGACATCCGGATTCTCCCTGAGCATAGATGTAAGCTGCTCCCGCTCGGCCTCTCCTGTATCCAGCAGGATATCATAGGTCAGACTCTGCCTGGGATAGAGATATAAGGTATGCAGCCTTAAGAGCCGAACTGCGTTATAGACGGCTTTGTGGCAGTTCCGCCCGATTATGATCTTATCCCCAGGACTGCAGACCGCAGAGATAGCCGCCAGGATACCGCAGCTGCTGCCCCCTACCAGGTACCAGGATTCCCTGGTATGGTATATTTCCTTTAATTGATCCATAGACTCACGAATGATTCCCTTAGGGGCGTGAAGATTGTCGTAATCCGTGATCTCTGTAATATCCATGGACCACAATCCTGCATTTGCGAAGGCAGAATCTTCGTACTGTCCCGAGGCGGTATCCGGGATTACTTTACATTTTCTCTTATGACCAGGCATGTGGAAGGGCCGCCTGCCATCTTTGTTCAGTTTTAATAACTGATTTAAGATTAGTGTGTTCATGATTCACCCCTGTCTTGATACTTCAGTTATTGTAACATGATAATGGCGGTAAATCCAGTCTGCCGATTTGCGGCTGAATAACCTCTCCCTCATCCAGTGCAGAAATCTCCTATTATAAAAATAAAATAGTTCGTGCCATTCCTTTACAACCTGGCTATAATAGATGAATACCAGGGTTACTATCAATATTGACCCGAAGGGAGGTTACCATGTATATCACAAAAGACATTAGATATGTCGGTGTCAACGATCACGATATCGATCTGTTCGAGGGACAGTATAAAGTACCGAATGGCATGGCTTACAACTCCTATGTGATCGTTGACGAAAAGGTTGCTGTCATGGATACCGTGGATGTACGTTTTGGAAGTGAGTGGCTCGTGAATATCGAGAAGGTGCTTGCAGGACGTCAGCCAGACTATCTGATCGTACAGCATATGGAACCGGATCATTCTGCTAACATCGCCAACTTTATGCAGTATTATAAGGATGCCAAGATCGTTTCTTCCACCAAGGCATTTGCCATGATGAAGAACTTCTTCGGAACAGACTTTGAAGGCAGACAGGTTGTGATTCAGAGTGGTTCTACTCTGCGCTTAGGTGCGCATACTCTTGCATTTGTCGAGGCTCCCATGGTTCACTGGCCGGAAGTTGTCGTTACATATGACGTTCTCGACAAGGTTCTCTTCTCCGCTGATGGTGTCGGCAAGTTTGGTGCCAATGATGTGGAAGAAGACTGGGCAGATGAAGCCCGCCGTTACTATATCGGTATAGTAGGCATGTATGGCGATTTCGTTCAGGAGCTTTTGAAGGTTGCCGGAACTCTGGATATTGAGATTATCTGTCCGACCCACGGACCGGTCATCAAGGAGGATCTTGGCTACTATCTTAACCTCTATGACAAGTGGTCATCCTACACACCGGAGGAGGAAGGCATCGTCGTAGCATACACTTCCGTATACGGTCACACCAAGGAGGCTGCCCTTGCCCTGGCACGTAACTTACGTGCTAAGAAGGCTCCGAATGTTGTTGTTTATGACCTGGCCCGTGACGATATGTCCGCTGCAGTCAGCGATGCATTCCGCTACAGCAAGCTTGTTCTGGCAACAACAACCTATAATGGAGGCATGTATCCTTTCATGCATGACTTCATTCACAGACTGGTAGAGCATAAGTTCCAGAAGCGTACCGTTGGTCTCATCGAGAACGGTTCCTGGGCTCCCCAGGCCGGCAAGCTGATGAAGGAAATGCTCAGCGAGTGCAAGAACATTGAGTTCACTAAGAACAATGTTCATATCAAGTCCGCCCTCAACGAGCAGAATTATGAGGAGATGGAGAACCTGGCCTACGAGCTGTGCCAGGAGTACATCGAGCATGATGATGAGCTTGCCAACAAGGATAACATGAGCGCTCTGTTTAAGATTGGATACGGTCTCTATGTCATCACACGTAAGGATGGGGACAAGGATACCGGCTGCATCGCCAACTCCGTGACACAGCTGACCAATGCTCCGAACCGGATTGCGGTTACCTTGAACAAGGCCAACTATACTCATGATGTGGTGCTCACCAG
>JAFUDC010000164.1 GCA_017459345.1 Eubacterium sp. | reverse complement strand
CCGCGCGAGTTGCGCAGCGCGTTAGCGCTTTCCTTTGCGCAACTCTGCGATGCGCCGCAGGCTACATCAGATGAAGATTGTGACTCCAACTGATGGAATTAATCTTTCTCCCCCTTTTAGAAGAGGGAGTCACAATCGAATTTGATGTATCATATACTTTCTTATCTACTCTCTCTTTTTTGAATTTGCATTCTCCGGATATCATTCCCGAATCATATAGCTTGCCGTGGCTGCGATTGCCGCAAGGATCAGATTGATGATCCACAGGGGAGCGTATCCCATCCCGGCTTTTACAAACTGTCCTCC
The DNA here is from genome assembly GCA_017459345.1 of Eubacterium sp. Classification (GTDB taxonomy): domain Bacteria; phylum Bacillota; class Clostridia; order Lachnospirales; family Lachnospiraceae; genus Anaerobutyricum. The sequence continues at coordinate 66,558 of JAFUDC010000164.1, read as the reverse complement.
CAGGGATGCGCTGGCGAAGGCTCCGACCTGGTGCCCCACCAGGGCAAAGCCATAAAGAACGGCCATCTCCTTTGCCCCAAATTTTCTGCTGATAGTTCCCATAGTAGGAGGAACCGTAGAGTCGCCCGACATACCCAGAAGTCCGGTCATGATAAAAGCAAAAGGGACGGACTTGGGCAGAAACAGGAAGGCAAGAGATATGAATACTCTTACTGCATAGGTGGAGCCCAATACATTTTTCATCTTGAACCTGGTGCCCAGAAAGCCGGTCAGGATGGAACCAAGCATGGTTGTGATGCCATAGACAGTCAACGTAAGGGATGAGAGGCTCCCCGGAATTCCGTAGGATAAGTACTGGGAAAATAAATGACTCTCAATGATGGACATATTGAAGCCGCAGGTGGCAAATCCGATGAGGATCAGCCGGTAATCCCTGTCCTTGAAGGCCTGACCCAGGATAAGCCTCATTGTCCGCTCATGTTTTTTGGTATTATCCTCATCCATATTGGCTGTTTCTGAATTGTCAGATAGGTTATTCTTCTCAGCATCCTTATCAAGTCTGCCAATCCACAGGGCAACTGGGATCATAATTACAAAGGGGACAGCCAGGGTAAACAGGGTAAAGACGATCCCATTTGCAGAGATCAACCTTTCCATACCCGGTGCCATCAGGGCATCTCCCACTCCGGCGCTCGCCTGCAGGAATCCTGAGACCAGAACTGCTCTCTTCTCTCCCACAATCGGAGTGATGGCACTCATCAGGATTCCCGATGCCAGTCCCGTTGTTCCCACCGGCAGGATGATGCCGAATGAAATCAGAAGCGAAAAGAATCCACGGCAGAAAGTAGTCAGGGCAAGACCCAGAGCAATCATGGCGATTCCGGTCATCATGACGAAGCTGTTGCTTTTCTTTAAGGCCAGCATCCCCATAAAGGGCTGTACTGCCCCGTAAAGAAGAGCTCCGACTCCGATCACAAAGCTGACTGCCGCATAATCAAGCCCGGTCAGATCCACCAGGGCATTCAGCATGATTCCATAGTTGTCATGAAGTCCCTGCATGACGGCAAAGACAACGCAGACGGAGACCACGACCAGGAGTATTCTTCCGATTCCATTGCCTTTATGCTGTTCTTTTATTCCTGTTGTTTCATTCATATTTTTATATCCTTTCTGAAAGGTAAAAGGACAAACTACTCTGCAAACAGATCATCCATGACTATTACATTATCAAACGCCCATCGATACTTGTTCTCTTTTATTCCGTAAGTTGTTATCAGCGTGCTGTGAATACCCATCTTCTTTGAAATCAATTCACCAAGCATGTTCCGCCTGTTTCTGAGCAGCAGATCATATTTCCTATCTACCGCAAACACATCACTATAGAACTTGATCTCACACATATTAACAATATTATCTGAACGGGTTATTATCAGATCTATCTGGGCTGCCTGTTCATCATCAGCAATTTTTGTCCAGGCGGACTGGGTCGTGCTGATTCCGCTTATCCCAAGAGCATGTTTAATCTGACGAACATGATTGAAGCATACATTTTCAAAGGCATATCCTCTCCAGGTAATGATTGCCTGGGTGGAGATGTTCTGCTGCCAGAATCCATCAGGCATCTGATCACTGCTTACGACAAACCTTAGATAAAAAATACAAAAAGGGTCTGACAGTTTATAGTATTCCTCTCTTTTCCCTGATTCCAGGGGGTTGTACCGGATCACAAAATCACTTGCGATCAGAGCATTCAATGCCTGTGTCAGAGTTCCTCCTTCAGAATAGCCGGAATATGATGATATCTCCTGCCTTGTCAGGCCTCTGTTTTTCATACTCAACGCTTTTACAACCTTTTTCATCATATCCGGGTTTTTGAATATGGATGAAAAGAGCCTGTCATACTCCATCCTGAGCTTTGCCCCTTTCTGAAAAAACAGTTCATCCACATTCTGCGCCAGGCTTTTTCCCCTCATGATATAGTTCAAATAAAAAGGGATGCCTCCGAAAATCATATAGCTCTGAACAATGTCATATCTAGAAAAATGAATTCCCCTGCTGGTAAACAATAACTCACACTCCTTCAAGGTAAATGGCTCTAACTTTATCTCATAGGTAACACGTCCATATAAACCGCCATGGTTATTGATCAGTTTGTCCATAATCCAGGATGTTGCACTTCCTGCGACGATTACCATAACATTTCTATGACAGGCCCATCCATTCCAGAAGGCCTCGAAGGCAGTAATAAATCCTGACTTTGGCGTATCCATCCATGGGAGTTCGTCAAAAAAAATCAGCTGCCTGGATCCATCGTCAATCGTCTGCAAATATTTCTCCAGCATAAAAAAAGCTTCAAGCCAGTCGGATGGAACATGTTCCCTCTTCATTCCCTGGGTAAGTAGGGAATAATAAAATGCCTGTAACTGTTGTCTTACAGGATGTTTCCCTGATGTCTCACCCATTTCAACAGGGGACAGTCCGGCATGCCTGAATGTGATCCTTCCTTTAAAGGTCTCATCAACCAGATATGTCTTTCCCACACGGCGTCTACCATAAACCGCAACAAGCTCTGCACTTTGGCGATTATACAGTTCTATTAGTTCTGATACTTCTTTATCTCTCGCAACCATATTCCCTTCCCAATCTCTAAAGAATCCAATCATTTAAGCAGATAGCTGTGTTCATTATAACCTGAATATAACCAGCCGTCAATATGGCTTTTTTCAGTTCGTGGCTGATTATAAGCACAAATCTATTATATAATCAGCCGTATACTACTCAAACTATGCTTCCAGATTATTTGATGTCGGCATTTCCAGTACCAGTCTATATGAGAAACAGCAAGGCTGTGCTGTCCTAATGATTTGCATCAGAAAAGGCCATCTGCTCTTTCAGTAAATGGCCTTTTCATTTTATGATTATCATGATATTTGCTTGGTAAAGGTTTCAATTCAGAAAACATAGGTGTCAAAGAAGGTTTCCTATCATCCACTTCCTTGAAAATGAAATGCTTTTCATCTATGAAGGTATACGTATAGCGTATATCATGTTATACCTTTCTGATCTGCCCGGAATCATTTATGTAAAAACCAGCTGCCCGGTCCTGTAGCGAACCTGGTTCGCTTCCCTGACCTGGTCTCCATCCAGTAGATGCCCTACTAAGAGAGGAGACGAAGGGTCATGCAGCTTTCTGTTTCGAAGGACGGATTCCTTATCATAGTTAGCATAACAGTATCTACAAAAATGCAGGCAGGTATTATAAGCCCCGATATCACTGCCAAGAAGGCACCGACATCCCTTGCGGGCCGGTGACAGGCCGGAAGGAATCTGAAGCTCCTCCCCGATGGCATGTTCCAGGACCTCCTTTGTCATGCAGCCACCCGTATTAACTCCATATGGAGCAAGATCCGCCCCCTCCAGGCAAGTGTAAATCTGCATCCCATGTTTTGATCCAATCTCCGCCATAGCCTCGCCCAGGATCAGACGGTCTTTCTTTGCCACCTCTTTAGCCTCCGGATAGTTTCTCTTTGTCTTTTCATAAAGGTCAATAAAGCTGATCACAACCTGTTCGGTATATCCTTCCAGCATGGAAGCGATCTGCTCAAAGGCCTGCAGGTGGTATTTAACTGTATAGGTTTCAGATAGAAAAATGGGGTCATAACGCCAGCCGACACATGACTTCCCGACGATAGAAGACAGTTCTCGGAAACTCTCACATATTTCTCTCTTGTCCGGAACTGCCGGTTCAATCTCTTTCCCATAGGGAGTGATTGTTACAAACCAGAACTGCCGAAACCGTGTAAGCTCGTCCATATGCGAAAGCATGGGGGTAGGATTTTTCGTGCAGAAGGCGATGATATCTAAAAGCTCCGGATCAATCCGAAACCGAGTCACCTGTGTCGGATAAAAGGGATTTCTGGCCATTACAAAGCCTTCCTGTATACGATTTATAAACCATTCGCTGTAAAAAGCAGGTATGTCCGTTCTGGATCCGGTGTTCAGAATCATTATTCACCTCAAAAAGAATCTTCTCTATGCTGGAGCACATTTTCTCCGATGATCACAAGCTCCTCTTCCATGTGCTTCTCTTTTCTCATATGGATTGCAAGTACATTGCATATGCGGTCGGGGCTGCTGCAATTATAACATTTATCCCCTTTTATAGCGCAGGGTGTGCGAAAGCCAAATCTCCTGGCATTCTGTGGTGCGGCAATGTTTCTTGCCCGCCAGACAGCCCTTTCCAGGGAAGGCTCAATCTTATCTGCAGAGAAGACAAAATACACTTTCTCATGTCCAAACAGAGATCCGCCGACCCGGTTTCCGCTGCTGTCAATGTTGACAAGTTCTCCGCTGGCAGAAGCAGCATTCACGGAGAGCAGGAAGATATCTGTGTTCATTGCTTCCCTGGCGACTCTGTAAAAGTCTTCCCCGCTGTAAGGCCCCGGATCAATCACCCGGTTTTTTTCTCTAAGTCTTTCTGCCAGCTGCAGGGCAGCCAATGTTGCCGAATCGCCAAATCCAACCGTCTTACCCTGTATCTTACCACACAGATATTCTGCTGCATCCCTTCCTTGTTCAAAGTAGGATACGGTAAAACCGTTTCTCCTGAACTGTTTTATCGCACCCTGCAGGTATTCAGAGCCAGGTTCCACGTTTTCTGTTCTTATATTTGTATCAATCATAATATCCTTCTACTTTTTATTGGATCTCCCGCTCTTCATAGACATTAAATCCGGAAATATGCTGCTTGTCATTGCACCTCCTCATCCAAAGCCACAAGCTTTCCAGGCACAGCCTGCATTCCGAACATGTCTAAGGCCTGATTCACATCGTCTTGTCGCTAAAATATTCCCGAACGGGTATATTAACAGATTCATTCTACATCGGATTCATCCTCACAATCTCCTCCGCCGCAGGAACATCAATATAGAGGACATCAGCCAGCCCTCCAGTCAGGGCAGCACTGACCACCTCCGCCTTCTCTTTCCCGCAGGCGATGAGCAGCTTGTTGGGAACCTTGCGAATGGTCTCCAGGGAAGCACCTACCACTCTCTCATCCAGTTCCTTGTCAAGAATCCTGCCGTTTCTGTCCAGAATGTGGGAGCAGAAGTCCCCCACCGCTCCTCTCTGGCGGAAATCTACATATTCTTCATCACTGATGACCCCCATCTCATAGAGGACAGATGGCCTCTCCAGGTTCCCCACGGAAAAGATGGCCGTCTGACACTGCTCAGCCATATCGAGTATATTGCGAATCTGGGAATCCTCCTTCAAGGCGTTGGCAAGGTAGGCTGTATCTACCATAGCCGGGGCAGGTATCTGATATCCGGTCCCCCCGGTACAATCCACAAAGCTTCTTAAGATATCCAGAGCACCGGATTCATAGATAGCCCGGGAGAAGCCTCCGGTCAGTTGTATGACAGAGACACCGGTCCGCTTCATCTTATTAAGATGTCCTGCCAGAACCGCCATGGTATTGCCCCAGGCCACGCCCACAATGCTGTCGTTCTTCACATAGCGGGGAAGATCCTTGGCAAGAGCCAGGCAGATATCCCTTAAGAGAACCTGAGGATTGCCCAGGAGGTCAGGGATCAGGACGGCCCGACTGATGGGAAACCTGGCAAGAAGGTCACTCTCCAGTGAGCTGTTCATCAGAATCGATTCCTTAATACGCACTTCAATAATCCCCTCATCCATGGCTGTCTTTAAGAGCCTGCTGACTGTTGACTTGCTCATCCCCTCTTCCTTGGCAATCTCCAGCTGGCTGTAGTGGAGTTCATAATGCATCTTTGCGATTTTAATAATCTGCTGCAGCTTCTTTGTATCTAAAGTCATATTTTTCTCCATTCTTTAACGAATTACCTGAAACCTTTCACTGCTACACTGTTCAGGTAACTATCATTATATCTATCTAATAAGAAAAAGTCAATGAATTTGGGATAAATTTCATATATCAATAAATTAATTTCAAATTTTAAAACTTTTTTGATTTTTGCTATTGACATTTCCCAAGCCCGTGGTATAATGTAGTCATAAACGAAATTAATTTCTAGTTAATCGGGAATAATTTCAAAGCGACAATAAATTCAATTCTCCAGATAGGAGAAAAATTCAACAACCATATTATAAGGAGGTAAACTAATGAGTACAGTTACATTAATCGGCGCAGGACAGATGGCATCAGCATTGACATTTCCACTTTTTGAGAACGGACACGAAGTAAGACTGGTGGGAAGCCCCCTGGATGATGACATCATGGCAAGACTTCGGGAAGACAATTATCATGTTAATCTTTTACGGACTCTTCACGATGGGATCCATTATTACAATTGCTCCCAGGTTAAGGAAGCCATCGATGGTGCAGACCTGATCGTCTGCGGTATCTCCAGCTTTGGCGTGGACTGGTTTGCCGATGAGATTCTTCCCATTCTGAATGAAGATGTTCCTCTCATCTCCGTGACCAAGGGCATGCTGGATTACGAAGACGGAACCATGCAGACCTATCCGGAGTACTGGCAGACAAAGCTTCCTGAGGGCAGCAAGCTCAGGATCTACGCCATAGGCGGTCCCTGTACTGCAAGAGACCTGGCAGACCACGACCCATCCTTCGTTGGCTACTGCGGACCGGACTTTGAGACACTGGAGTGGATCCGGGATATCTTCCAGACAGATTATTACATTATCAGCCTTACCCTCGATGTGGTCGGTCTGGAGTGTGCAGTGGCATTAAAGAACGGCTACGCTTTAGGCACTGCCCTGGCTGTGGGCATTAAGGAAAAGCTTGGTGATGACGGTATCAACCATAACAACATGAAGGCTGCTCTCTTCCAGGAAAGCGTGAAGGAGATGCTTGACCTCCTCTACCTTGTAGGCGGCGGCGCAGAGAACATCATGTTTGCAGCCGGAGATTTGGATGTCACCGTTTCCGCAGGCCGCAGCAGGACCGTCGGTCTTCTTCTGGGCAAGGGCTACACCATTGAGGAAACCCTGGAGCAGTTAAAGGGACAGACCCTGGAGGCAGTGGTTATCGCCACAAGAACCGCCCGGGCTGTAAAGGCTCTGGCTAAGCGCGGCAGAGTAAGTGAGGATGATTTCCCGCTGCTTATGCATGTAAATGAGCTGCTGAACGAAGGGAAGACATTGGATATTCCATGGAAAAAGTTTCAGAAGAAGATGTAAGGGAAAAGGAGATATACCATGAATTATTATTTAGGACTGGATCTGGGAACAGGAAGTATTAAGACAGTATTATTTGATGTAAACGGTAAGGAAATTGCCACACATTTTATCGAATATCCGCTCTATCAGCCCCACAACGGCTGGTCTGAGCAGGAACCTGAGGACTGGTATCAGGCAGCTGTGGAGACCGTGCGCAAGGTCATGACGGATTCCGGAGTGGCCGCTGCCGATGTCAAGGGCCTGGGTATCTCCGGCCAGATGATGGGGGCTGTTATGCTGGATGCTGAAGGACAGACCCTGCGCCGGGCCATCCTCTGGAATGACGGTCGTACTTCAGAGTCCTGCGAGCATGTCCGCCAGATTGTCGGCGACGACCTCTTTATGAAGTACTCTCTCACGCCGGCAAGACCCGGCCTGACCGCTGCCAAGATCCAGTGGGTGAAGGACAACCAGCCGGATATCTACAAGAAGGTGGCACATATCCTTCTTCCCAAGGATTATCTCCGCTATCGTCTGACAGGCGTATATGCTACAGAAGTTTCCGACGCTTCCGCAACTCAGCTTTTAGATATTCCCAACCGCTGCTGGGCAAAAGAGATTCTTGAAAAGATGGAACTTACCGAAGATATGCTCGGCAAGGTGTTTGAGTCCCAGGAGATCACCGGCTACATACTCCCCGAAGTCGCCAAGGCAATGGGGATTACCACAGACTGCGCCGTTGTAGGCGGTGCCAGCGATAACGCTGCCGGCGGAGTGGGTACCGGTGTAGTTGCTCCCGGGCGTGCCATGACCACCATCGGAACCAGCGGCACCGTATTTGCCTACTCGGAGAAGCCGGTGCTTGACATCAACAAGTCTGTATATACCTTCTGTATGCCGGTTCCGGGTGCATGGCACTTTATGGGCAGCGTGAACTCCTGCGGTGCCTCCCTGAAATGGTGGAGAAATAACTTCTACCCGGATGATACCGAGTATGAAGAGATCAATAAAGACGCCGCCTCTTCCCTGCCAAGCGCCAACAGACTGATCTACCTCCCCTACTTAAACGGTGAGCAGTCTCCCCACTTTAACTTAAACTGCCGGGGTTCCTTCGTAGGTCTGGCTGCCATCCATACCAAGGCCGATATGACCCGTGCGGTATTAGAAGGTGCCACCTATGCCTTGAAGGATATCCTGACCGGGATCCGCAACTGCGGCGTGAAACCGGAAAATGTACGTATGTGCGGCGGCGGCTCCAAGAGTCCCTTCTGGAGACAGCTCATGTGCGATATCTATGACCTGCCTGTCACTCTCCCGGATATGAATTCCGAGAACAGTGCCGCCCTGGGTGTTGCCATCCTGGCCATGGTAGGTACCGGCGCTTACGACAGCGTGGTAGAGGCCTGCGATAAGATCATCAAGATGAGGGAGGAAGTATACCAGCCGGATCCCGAGATGGTACATATCTATGAGAAGGTTTATCAGGAATTCGACGCCCTCTATCCCAAACTGAAGGAGAACTGGAAGAACATTCTTGACCTGGATTTTTCGGTGTAAGCTTTAATCAGAGCAGCTGACCTCCTGCAACGGTATGGTAAAACGAAACACCGCTCCGGTGGGTTCATTGTCAGATACGCTTATGACACCTTTGTGGGCTTCCACAATGGATTTACAAAGATACAGGCCAAGCCCGATGCTCCTCCGGCTGTCCGCAATCTGGCCGGCTCCATGATAGAACTTGTCAAAGACTTTGGCTTTCTCTTCATCGGGAATCCCCTGGCCTGTATCGGCGATAAGGACCTCAGCCATATCTCCGCCCTTTTTTGTGCTGATATGGATAGCCGTTCCCTCCGGAGTATACTTAACTGCATTATCGATGATATTGATGACCACCTGAACCAGCAGTCTGGCATCTGCCCGGACCAGTATCAGTTCATCCTCATAATCTGCAGTGATAATGTGCTTATTACTCTTCCGGTCAAAATGTGCAATGGCTTCATCGATGATATCTCCCAGTAATTCTGAGGAAGCATGCAGGGTCATTCTTCCTTCCTCAATCCTGGTAGAATACAGAAGATTTTCCACCAGATCATACAGCCACATGGAATCATTGTAGATATCCTGGTAAATCTGCCGGCGGACCTCCTCGGTAAATATCTCACCGTTGCTGAGGAGGTTGCTGGCATTTCCGGATATTGTCGTAAGCGGGGTACGCAGATCATGGGAGATGGTACGCAGAAGATTTGCCCTCAGCTGTTCATTTTCTGCCAGAATGGCAGCAGCTTCCTTTTCCCGTGCATTTTTTTCATTCTCCAGGGCCAGCGCGCATTCTCCCAGAATGGACAGCAGCATCTCATGCTCTGATTCATCCAGGGGCTCATCCTTGGCATTGATGCCAACAAGTCCATAGATCCGGTCATTGATATGCAGCTTATAATAATGGTATCCGGCAATCAGTTTGTTATAATCAATATAATCCTCTATAGACTCTCCCGGTTCCTGCCCTATGGATTCCTCCTGCCCATTTTCTTCCTGAATACTCATATCAGTATCTTTATTATCAATCTGAAACAGGCGGGGTTCGGATAATACTCCATCTGTATATTCATACAATATGATATCCCGATTTAACAGCTTTATTATCTGCCTGGCTGCGGTATCCATAATCTCCTGCCTTCCATCTGCCTTGGACAGAAGCTGACTGGTATCAAAAAGGATACTGGTCCTGTGGGCAATCTTTGCCGACTGTCCGGCCTGCTTCTTATAACGCAGGGAGAAGGATCCGGTGATATAGGCGGTAAGAAACATGACGATAAATGTGACCGGATACCCTGTCTCATGAGCCAGCATGGTATATCTTGGTTCGGTAAAAAGATAATTATATACAAATACACTGGCTATGGACGAGACCAGGCTGTATATCTGGTGGGATGTGGCAATGGATGTCAGAAGCGCACCGAGAATGTAAACCATGATAATATTGGCATTGGTAAAATGAAAGCTGTAAAATACGAGTCCAAGCCCGGTGGCTGCAGCCAGGAAAAAAATGCTTTTCAGAAAATCGTACCAGGCAGCCCGGATCCGGTCCGGCCGGATCTTTGCCGGCTGGGACTTAGCATCATTTCTTATGTGTCTCATATGTATGCTCCTAAAGAAACAACTCATATCTATATGCTCCTCAACAGTCAGTCCACATATATATGGTCCTTAATAATCATCCCACGGTGATTTTTTCTTCAGGCAGCCTGGAGAAACCGGCCTTTTTTGAAGATACTGCAGAAAATATCAAGGTCAGTCCTCCTACTCTTCCGGTATACATCAGGACGATCAGGATAAAACGGGAATAAAGGGACAGACCTTCCGTAATCCCTGTTGTCAGGCCGACCGTTCCCAGGGCGGAGGCTGTCTCAAAAAGACTGGCGACCAGTGGGATGCCATCCAGATGACATATGAGCAGGGCTCCTGTCAGAAAGAGAATGAGATAGAGCATAAAGATGGCCAGAGCGTTTCTCACTGCTTCTTCCGGAATTCTTCTCCTGAACAGATGGGTCTGATCTTTGCGGAAAAAGACCGTAACCATGGTAGCGATCATCACTGCAAGGGTTGTTGTTTTCATTCCTCCTGCGGTTGAGCCCGGAGACCCTCCTACCAGCATCAGTGCCATAAGTACCATAAGACCGGTATCTCCAAAAGAACTTAAGTCGACTGTGTTAAAACCGGCGGTTCTGGCTGTCACAGACTGAAAAAATGCAGCCCAGACCCGCTCTTTTCCCGGGAGTGCCTGACATTCATAATAATAGAAATATACCATAGGCAGACTGATCAGAAAAAAGCTGGTGACAAGCACTACCTTGCTTTGCATATGATAGCGTCTTATGTGAATACCGTATTTTCTCACATCATCCCAGGTCATAAATCCTATACCCCCTATGATAATCAGGGAAGATATGGTCAGATTGATCACAGGGTGACCGGCATATCCGGTCAGGGATGAATAGGGAGCCCGGAGGCCCATGAGATCAAATCCCGCATTACAGAAAGCGGACACCGAGTGGAATAAGGCATACCATAAGCCTTTCATCAGGCCAAAATCCCTGCAGAAGATCGTCGCCAGCAGAATCGTGCCTAGCATTTCTATAATGAGGATCATTTTTATCACAAACCGGCTCAGACGGATGATTCCTCCGATATTGGGAGCTGAGATTGCTTCCTGCATGGCAGTACGCTGTTTGAGGCCAATCCTTTTTCCCGATAAAGTATAGATTGCCAGGGCAAGGGTGACCACTCCCATTCCTCCTGTCTGAATCAGACCCAGTATGATGATCTGACCCGGGAGGCTCCAGAAGGAAGCCGTGTCATGAACAACCAGTCCGGTCACACATACTGCAGATGTGGCTGTAAAAAGAGCATCAGTAAAGGAAGCTCCGCTGCCGCTCCTTGCAGAGACCGGCAGCATCAAAAGCAGGCTCCCCAGGAGGATCAATCCTGCGAAGCCGAAAATAATGATTTGTGGTGTGGTCATCCGTTTTATGATTTGTTTCATATACTCACCATATGATTATATCTTAAGCATCCTGTAACCGATTCCCACATGAGTCTGTATATACTGGGGAGAATCCGGCAGTGATTCAAGCTTTTTTCTCAATGTTGCCATGAAGACACGCAGGGAACCCACATCATTTTCAAGACTGCTTCCCCAGACGTTCTGAAGAATGTATTTATGAGTGAGGACTTTGCCCGTGTTTCGGGCCAGGAGGCAGAGCAATTTATACTCTATGGGAGTCAGATGCATCTCTTTTCCGCCAAGATAAACACAGCCTGAAACATAGTCAATCACAAGGCTGCCGTTCTCATAAACGGGTGAGGCAGCAGAATGTCCGGCCATCTGGTCCAGGCGCCGTTTTGTCACCCTGATCCTGGCCAGCAATTCTTCCACAGAAAAGGGTTTGGTAAGGTAATCATCTGCACCGGCATCCAGAGCTTCGATTTTATCCTCATCCTCACTTCTGGCACTGATCACAATGACAGGTATATTTGACCAGCTGCGGATACGTCTGATCACCTCCACCCCATCCATATCCGGGAGGCCCAGATCCAGCAGCATAATATCCGGATTGCGGGAGGCTGTCTCCATGACGGCAGTCTCCCCGTCCGCTGCAGTCAGATACCTGTATCCATTTGATTTTAAAGTGATGGTAATCAGATTCTTAACAGGAATATCATCCTCCACAACCAATATAAGCAATTTATTCATAAGACCTGACCTCCCTTCAGAGGAAAAGGATCCGGCCTGGCCGAATCCTTTTCTATCTATGTCCCTTCTTAAACCGGTCTATCTCTCCGGCGATATGATATCCAAAAGACATTACCGCTATAATGTAGGCTATTACCAGGATTAACATCATCTTAATCACCCTGCCCTTCTTTGTAAAGCATTTTTTTCATGTACTCTTTAAAGATGAAAACACTTATGTACATCCTTTTGTTTGCCGAGAACCAAAATGGAGCTGTTTACATGCAGTACCGTATCCGGTTTGATATCCATAAACAGCTGCCCCTCCTCTCTAAGTCCGAGAATGTTGATGTGGTATCTGTTCCGGACATTGAGATCAAGGATGCTTTTACCGGCCCAGCCGGCGGGAACATCCAGCTCAAAGATCGAGTAATCCCTGTCCAGCTCTATGTAATCCAGGATATGCTCAGATGTACACCGGATTGCCGTCCAGACTGCCAGCTGTTTTTCGGGATAAACCACCTCATCAGCCCCGTTTCGCAGCAGGAATTTTTCCTGGACACCTCTGCTGGCCCTGGCAATGACCTTGTCTGCTCCCAGTTCCTTTAAGAGGGAGGCAGTCTCCAGTGAGCTCTGGAAGTCATCTCCGATCGCTACGATACAGGCATCGAAATTACGTATACCGAGAGTGGAAAGGAACTCTTTATCTGTACTGTCACCGATCACGGCATTTGTGACAAAGGATAGAGCCCGGTTAACACGTTCTTCATCACTGTCAACAGCCAGAACCTCGTGATTTAAATCATTCAGCTTCATGGCAATATGACGTCCAAATCTGCCAAGTCCGATCAGCAGTATCGATTTCAAAGCAGCGGCCTCCTTATAAAAATACCATATGATATAGGGGATTTACCCTGTGGATGTTCTTGATAGTATCATATCATCTCTCTTGTGAAATTTGTGTTAGAGTACATTTTCTGGTATTAAAATTGTGTTAAGATTTCGATGGAATACCCTCCTTTTCCGCTTCTATCTCCTGAATGACCTCCTTCTCTGTAAAATAAGCAGGATCTATCTGCCTCCTGTCCAGACAGTAATAAATAAATCGCCGGATCAGGTCATAGATTACTGCAAAAACAGGAACGCCCACCAGCACTCCGGCAAAGCCCATAATACCACCGAAAAAGGTGATGGAAAAAAGCACCCAGAAGCCGGAGAGACCCACACTCTCAGAGAGCAGCATGGGACCCAGCACATTTCCGTCAAACTGCTGCAGTATGAGGATAAATATAATAAATATCACGCAGTTTACCGGACTATCCATGAGAATCAGCAGGGCGGAGGGAATGGCACCGATATAGGGCCCGAAATAGGGGATAATGTTGGTCACACCTACGATCACCGCAATGAGGACTGCATTCTGCAGACCCATGGTAAAATGCATAATCAGGCAGAAGACATAGCAGATCAGTCCCACCACCGTGCTGTCCAGAATCTTGCCCGCAAAGAATCCCACAAAGGTCTTATCAATGAATGTGAACTCATCCAGGATTTTCTCCGCCAGGTTTTTCGGGAAAATCCCATAGATCACCATCTTGCCCTGGCGGGCAAAGAGACTTTTGCTAAGGAGCAGATATACGCAGATGATGATTCCGATGATCACATTATAAAGAGTCCCCAGAATGGTTCCGAAGGTGCTGGCAACTCCCCCCATCATGCTCTGCAGCCTGGGCAGAATATGGTCTCTTACCCAGCCCATGCCATTGGTCTGTATGGCAGAGGCACCCTGGTCAATATAATTGTTGATGACCTCATTTCCATTGGTCTTGGCATACACCCAGCTCTCAAAGGATGTGACTGCTGCCGGCACCTTGTTGATAATTCTGACGATACTGTCTACCAGTGCAGGAATGACCATGGATAAAAGAAGATAGATGATGACAAAGGCCAGAACCATAACGATTGCCGCAGACAATACTCTGACCAGCCCCTGCCTCTTCTTTGAGATTCTCGCCTGAAGAAACTTCTCAATCCAGTTGTAGGGTGTCTTAAGCAAATATGCCATCACACCACCGTAGATAAAAGGCTTCAGTATATTCATGATGGCAGAGAATCCTCTGCTGATTCCTTCATAACGGAAAATAAGAAAGAAAAATATGACAGTCAATGTAAGACTTAAGAATCCCGGTATCGCTTTCAGAAAAGCTTCCTTCCAAAATTGTTTCATTGCAACGTCCTCCATGAATGGTGTGAGTTCCTTATATATTCTTTATACCAAATCCGGTATCGGTCAGTTTTCAATCGAAATCGGACAGTACCTTCTTAATGGTTCCCATCATAGTTTCAATATTGATGGGTTTGGCAATATGACCCTGCATGCCGGCCTGGGCAGCCGCCTCCTCATCTTCCTTGAAGGCATTGGCTGTCATGGCAATGATGGGTATCCCGGCCTTGGCCGTATCTGACAGGGCCCGGATGGCCCTGGTGGCCTCGTAGCCGTCCATGACAGGCATCTGGATGTCCATGAGCACCAGGTCATAGTAGCCGGCCCTGGCCTCGCGGACCATATCGAGGGCAATCTGCCCGTTTTCCGCCGTCTCCAAGAGGAAGCCCTTCTGGGTCAGAATCTCTTTGGCAATCTCCATATTGATGAAATTATCTTCCACCAGCAGGAGACGCTTTTGTGTGAAATCAATGGTCTGCTCCACAGGACGATCCGGGACATCTGCCTTTTTCACATCCTTTTCTTCCGCCAGCCTTAGCTTAAGCCGTATGATCATCTCCGTCCCGCTGCCGGGGGCGGTCAGTACTTCAATGGTTCCCCCCATCAGGTCCACAATGCTCTTGGTGATGGCAAGGCCCAGCCCGGTTCCCTCGATACCGCTGACCGTGGAGGTTCTCTCCCGCTCAAAGGCATGGAACATCTTCTCGGCGAACTCCCTGGACATGCCGATCCCGCTGTCCTGAATCCGCATCTCATAGGAGGCATAGCCCTCTTCTGTGCTGGCAACCTCCCAGAGGGAAGCCTTGACATTTCCTTCTTCGGGAGTAAATTTATAAGCGTTGCTTAAGATATTCAAAAGAACCCGGTTGAGGTTCTTCTTGTCGCACCAGACATAGCGGTTCTTTACCTGACCGGTGTATACATGAAAGTCAATCTTCTTCTGCTTCATCTGCTCAGTGAAAAGGTCATGCATTCCGTCAAAGATTTCGCAGAGGTCTGTGGGAAGGAATTCCAACTCGATCTTTCCGCTCTCAATCCGGCTCATCTCCAGAATATCGTTGATCAGGGCCAGAAGGTGATTGCCGGATCCCTCAATCTTCTCCAGGTAGCCGTGAACCGTGGGCAGGTCTTCTTCCTTTAAAGCCAGGCCGGTGTAACCCAGGATGGCATTCATGGGCGTCCGTATATCATGGGACATGTTAAAGAGGAACTGGCTCTTGGCCAGGGAGCTCTCCACGGCGCGGATTTTCTCCCTCTCCACCGTCTCATGCTTCTTTCTTACCACATTCTGGACATAGAGCATGACCGCCAGACCCACAAAGACTATGGCAATGAGAAGGATGCCCCCCCAGACAAGATCTGTTTTCATCTGGCTTATGGTTTCCCCTGCCATCAGTCTCTTGGCCAGCCACATGATGGCAGAATAGAGAAGGAGGGCAAAGAGGACGACGCCTGAAGTGGACATGCCGGAATATTCTGTAAGGGTGCTTTTATTGACGGTTCTCCAGTAGAAGACAAAACCCAGCAGGCACCAGAGAGACAGAAGGAGAAAGGCTTCGCTTCCCATGGCCTCCATGGCAGCCAGCCTGGGAACCAGCTGAACAACAGCAAAAAGGACAGAAATCCCGGTTCCGATCATACCGGTCACCTTGACCTTTTTTACATTTTCCATTCGGGCGATCTTATATGCAGCCGCCGAGCTATATCCGAAACCGACAATGGCACCAAAGGAGGTCAGATCCACAAACCAGTTGAGGGTATTCCGCCCGAAAAAGGACAGGATGATGGAGAGGATCATGATAAAAAGGATGCTGTAGCTGGTCTGGGAAAACTTATCCGACAGGATCCTGTCCTCCGCCATGGTAGAAAGGACACGGGTGGTGGCCCGGTATCCCCCTATGATTCCGGTAAGGATGGCAGCGATGGCTGTGACCGTCATGATGACCAGGCCTGGAGTCCCCAGGATGGATCTTGCCGCGAAAAATGTCGGCACAGATGCAACCCCTTCCTGGGTTTCCAGAAGGCTGATATAATCCTGCCAGGAGGCAAAGCCCTCCGGCACAGCAGCCACGCTGATCAGGGCCATGGAGGTATAGGCGAGGGCGGTAGCAATGATGGCAAGAATCAGCACCCGCCTGGTTTTTCCAATCTCAAACTTAAAATGTGCTGTGTCAAAGGAGGTAATCTCAAAGCCCACAAAGGCCCAGGGGGCCAGGATGACCAGACTGAAGACGGCATAGGCAGGGTTGAACCCTCTCGTTCCGAAATCAGCTATGGCACCGCTGCTGTAAACACGGGGCAGGCAGGCGGCGGCGATGATGACCACACCTGCAAAGAGGATCAGAGAAAGAATAGTATGTAATCTCTGCAGCAGGGGCTTGGCCGCCACAAAGACCAGGCCCACACCGGCAAGAACCAGGACAGAGGCTGCTGTCTCTCCGAGATAAATCCTGTTTCCGGCTATATGATAGGCCGGGCTTGCTGAAAGAGTCCTGCTCATGAGGATACGGATTACAATAAAGAGGGCGGTTCCGTTCAGAAAAACGATGGTCAGGTAGGACAGGCATAAAAACCAGGAGGAGATAAAGGCATGGTCTCTCCCGAAAGCCTCCTTGGTGTAGGAGTAGACCCCTCCTGTGATGGAAGTTCTGCTCATCAGGTAGGAAAAGTTATTGCCGATGATCAGTATGATGACCATGCCGATCAGCATGGCGATGAGGGTTCCTGCGGGACCCGCCACAGGAAGAAATGTGGTGCCCGGCATGGCAAATACTCCCCAGCCCACCATGCAGCCGAAGGCCATGGCCCAGACATCGGTCCTGGACAGGTAGCGGTCCAGAGCTTTTGCTTCGTTGTGTTTTTCCATTGTTTCTCTCCTATCCCGGCAGCTCATGCCAATTCAAGGCTTACTCCCAACATGCCTGCTTCAGTTTACTCTCCATCCTCGTCCAGCATAAACATGAGGATGGACAGAAGGGTCATCCCGGCAGTCTCTGTCCGCAGGATCCGGTGACCCAGGGTGATGGGATGTGCCCCTATCTCCCTGGCCTGATCCACTTCCTTCTCCTCAAAGCCCCCCTCCGGGCCGATGAAGATACCAAGGCTCTCTTTCCCCTTCACGGATTCCACCAGCTTTCGGGAATGGCTGATTCCTTTTGCGTCCTCATAGGGAATCAGGATCATAGACAGGGCTCTCGCATAGTGCAGGGCTTCCCCGTAAGTCATCACATCCTTAACCTCCGGGATCCGGCTCCTCTTTGATTGTTTGGCGGCGCTTTTAGCAATCTCATTCCAGCGCAGCACCTTCTTTACAGCCTTCTTCTCATCCAGTTTGACCACACAGCGCTTTGTGGCCACCGGAACAATTTCCGCCGCCCCCAGCTCCACGGCCTTCTGGATGATCAGTTCCATTTTGTCTGATTTGGGCAGCCCCTGAAAGAGGACAATCCGAACCGGAAGCTCCCCCGAAATGCCGTTGATGTCCTCAATGGAGGCCCGGATTTCTTCATCTGTCAGCTGGTTGATACTGCAAATATAGTCCTTTTCCAGATCGCTGCAGCAGAAGGTCACCTTCTCCCCAATCCGCATGCGGAGTACATTTTTTATATGATTGATGTCAGTAAGATCTGTGAGTACGACCTCGGAATCGATGATATTCTCCGGTTTGATGAAAAACTGATACATAGGCTGCTCCTTAAATATCAATAAAAGATCAACATTCATACCATGACAAAGTCACGAGAATTCCTCGTCAGACATTAAAAACGTTATAGTATTCTGACAGGCTTCCACTAAGAATCATTACCTGGGTTTCGCCGTAATGCTCACCCAGTCCTTCATATGATTAATCTCGATTATCTCAAAATGGTTCTCAATCATAGCTTCCCTGACCGCATCTTCCATGGTATTGATAATTCCCGATGTGATAAAGACCCCATCCTCCTTTAGAAGAGGAGTCACAATTGCCGAAAGAGGTATGATCACATCAGCCAGAATATTCGCCACCACAATGTCATATTTTTTCCCGGCATTCTCCTCATAGAAGGCTCCGGCCTCCTCCGGATCCAGGATATTAACCCGCTGGACCTGAGCCTGTCCCTCAGCCACCCCATTGATCTCAAAATTCTCATTGGTAGCCCGGATGGCGTTGGGATCGATGTCTGTCGCCATGGCGTAGGAAGCTCCCAGCTTTAAGCCGATGATGGACAGGATTCCGCTGCCGGTTCCCACATCAAGAAGCTGGGTTTTGGGCGTCACATATTTCTTTAGCTGGCTGATACAAAGCTTGGTGGTCTCATGGGAACCGCTTCCGAAAGCGGTTCCCGGGTCGATCTCAATGACAATATCATCATCTTTCTGATCGGAAAGTGTCTCCCAGGTGGGCTTGATCACGATATTATCATCCAATCTGAAGGGCTTGAAGAAGACCTTCCAGTTGTTGATCCAGTCCTCCTCCTCTGTGGTCCCAAGAGTAATCTTTCTGCTGCCCACAGGGAGAAATGCGGATATTTCCTCCAGCTTATCCTGAATCCTAGCAATCACCGCGTCAAGATCCTCTTTTTCATCCACATAGCAGGATATCCTTGCCGTCCCGTCATCGGGGGCAATCTCATCCGGCAGGAGGTCCACATACATGATCTTGCGCTCCTCCTCCGTCAGAGGGACATGGTCTTCAATCTCCACTCCCGTAATTCCCATCTCCGAAAGCTCCCAGCTTAGCATGTCCTCTGCCTGGGTGGTAGTCTCTATGGTTAGTTTATTCCATTTCATTTCTGTATCTCCATTTCATTTTCTATCTTTGCCGAATTCTCTGATTTCACTGCTTTTGGCCTGTACATTCGCTTCTAAACAGCTCTCATATCATCATATCAGATTATATGCAAATGTGCAAATCATGGAAGAATATCAGCTCCCCATCAATTCATAATAGAATATGTATTGCTGGACCACGCCCCTGAAGCCTTTATATCTGCGATTGGGGAAGCCCCGCTTATAATGCTGATCAAGAGCCTGGCGGATATGGGTATCGACAGGGAAAGCGTCCAGGTCATGTCTGGCAAAGAGGCAGATACAGTCTGCCACCTTCTCTCCCACACCAAAAAGCTTAAGCAGCTCTTCTTTTGCCTTCTTGTAAGGCAGCTTCTCAATCTCTTCGAGGCTGACCTCCCCTTCCAGAATCTGTCTGGCCGATCTGACGACATATTTGCTGCGGTAGCCCAGATTGCAATCCAGCAGGGCATCCTCATTAAGACCTGCAAAGGCCTCCGGCCGGGGAAATGTATGGTATCCGTTTACTTCCGGTATATGCCTGCCACATTTTAGTTTATTATCTGGTTTTACATTTGCTTGCTCAGGACAAAAGATCCCTCCGTTAGTAAATGATATGTGTTCTCCATATTTGTTACATAAAAGCTCAATACATCGCCTGATTCTCTTGATATGATTCTGCTGGGAAACCAGAAATGTCACAATCATCTCCCACAGATCCTGCTTAAGAATACGCACCCCGTCAGAAGCAGCCACCGCCTTCATGAGATAGGAATCATTGGGATTAAGCCTGTCAATATAGACCCCATAATCTGTATTTAAATCAAAATAGTCATACCAGAAATCCATCTCTTCTTTATTGCAGTGTAAGGTGAGCAGGTTGCCCTGCTGGTCTGCAATCAGGTACCTGCTGCCGGCGATGATTTCATATCTGTATGTATCTGTTTGTCTCATACGGAAACACTGGCCTGATCTCATGATCTGGTCAAGACTGAAATGGTTAACTTTTATCTGATGCATATGTTTTTCCTATCTATGAATAAAGTCTGATAAAGCAGGTGACTCTAATATGACAAAAATCCGCAGAACAATAATATAATCTGCGGATTCTTATCCAGTTATCTCTTAGAAGCTGTTCTTTTTCATAATCATTGAACACATTCCATCAAAAACTCCACCACGACTTCCGCCGCATCTTCTCTGTGATTATGAAACATATGATCCTCATCCTTAAAGAGATAGAGCTTAGACCCTTTGTAAATATAGTGATATTTCCATGCGTAGGACAGAGGCACCATCTCGTCGGAAGTCCCCTGGAGGATGCAGACCGGTCCGTTATAATCTACAGCAGTATCATAAACATGAAGCTTCTGGGCTGATCGAAAAAAGTCCCGTCCCAGATAACTGGAGAAAAAGGGCACGCGTTCCGGTATGTTCCTGGGCTTAAACCTTACTCCCAACAAATTACCTTCCTTCCCTACATCTTCGATAACTGCTGCAGGTGCGTATAATGCCATGGCCTTAATGAGATCAGGATGCCTGCCGGCCACAATAGATGCAGTCAGGCCGCCCTGAGAATGCCCGACCACAAAAATATCTGTTATGTATGGCAGAGTACC
This sequence comes from Eubacterium sp., assembly GCA_017459345.1. Taxonomy (GTDB): domain Bacteria; phylum Bacillota; class Clostridia; order Lachnospirales; family Lachnospiraceae; genus Anaerobutyricum. The sequence goes on along the minus strand of JAFUDC010000164.1, from coordinate 45,557 downwards.
TGCATAGACAAGCACCTCCTCGGCATCCTTAACCCACCTGCCAACAGACATCTCCTGCCAGCGGCCGCCGCTGTCACCATGGGCGAAAAAATCAAAGCTCAGCACTGCGAATTCCTTTTTCAGGAGACCGTCTGTCAGGGGCTGTAAGAGCATATTATCTTTATCCAGGGTTACTCCGTGCATGAGAATAACCAGAGGTACCTTTCGGGTAACAGAAATATCCGGCTTTTTTATCCAGCCACGGATGGTATGATCTTTTTGTCTGAGTTTAAATGTATTGTGTTTCATATATATCTATTATGATAAGAGTTTAAAAAAATATCATGGATGGTTTTGTCGTAATGCGACACCTCATATCTTATCATGATTATGCTATCTGTCTTTAGTAATAAACAGGTGTATCATCCTGGCAGTTTGACTTTGCTGCTCCTCCTGGCTGATGGAAGCTGATCCATCTCCATTCTGGGGACCATATTCCCCAAAGCCTGCATGGTTTCCTCCATCGATGATATACTCCTGGGCATCTTCCGGCCAGTTTTCCCTGTTTTCCTCATAATTCTTCATATTAAGAACCTTATCTTCGGATCCGTATATGGAAAGCAGCCTGAAAGACTCACTTTTCAGATTCTTTACAGGATAAGCCGCCAGCAAAATCAATCCAGTCACGAGGTTTTTTGAATCCGCGCAGAATTCTGCCGCCATGGCACCTCCCAGTGAATGACCCATCATATACCAATTATCATAACTGTAGTTTTTATCTTTTATTATTCTTTTGGCTTTGTTTTTCCCAAAAAATGCAAGACGGCCCGGCATATTTACCAGAAAACAGTCTGTTCCGTCTGCCGCAGCCCTATGCAATAAAGGAGCATAAGCAGTCTCCTCCACTTTGGCACCCGGATAGAATATAACCGCATTCTCTTCTCCCGGACCATCAAATAGTGTCCCGGTTCTTATCTCCTTTACCTGAACCTCTTCATCTGACTGCATAGCAGAAGCGGCTTCGCTGCCCGCATGATAGTAATCAGACACATAGAGGGAAAACCCGAGGAGGGAGATAAGAAGCAGAATCTGAATAATCATACATAAGGGAACCAGGATCCGGAAACGCCACTTCCTTGTCTTGTGATGATAGATTCGCATGCCGGCAAAAGCGCCGACCCCGCCGCCGCAAACTGCCAGCAGCAGAAGACGCCGTTCCGAGATACGGTCCCATCCCATCTTAGCCTTCAGCTTATCTGACCTGTAGTTGGCAAAGGTGATAATATTAATGAGGATGAGATAAATAAGTATTGCAGTAACAATTTTCATAATGCCTCCAGACAGCCTTCATTATTCGGAAAAAATAGTATTTACAGAAAAAACAATATCTTTAATATCATACCAAAATCAGCATTTCAATTCAATACTTTTCTTTAAGCCGCAATTTCTTTGTCACTATTTGTCCGGCAGGATTAACCATTTAACGTAGCAACGAGCCAGGCAGGATGAAAGATAGAGCAGGAGAAACAGCCGTGCTTGCACGGGCTGAGACATATGCTCTATCTTTCAAGGCTATCGGGCGACTGCCCGATAGCGAGCAGCCTCTGGCTGCGAGCCTGCCTGGGGAGTTGCAAGGCGTCATGCTTGCATGTAAGACTGCTCAGACATTGCGCACGACAAACAGTATCGAGATGAAGCACGATTAGTGCGAAATCGAGATACTGTGGCGGATTGCGGGAGCTGCTTTAGCAGCGGAGCAATCCGTGGGACTTATTCACGAGATTAACTTTTTCAATGTCTTCTGGCTGCTAAAAACAAAAGATCATGCCAAAGTGACAGCCCGCAGGGCTTATGCAAATTCAATTAAAGCAGCCGAAATGGAGAGAATGGACTAGGGTAACAGCTCAACGAATCGCTGAGGCCAGATCCTGGGCTGCAGAAATCAAAAGATTACGCCAAAGTAACAGCCCGAAGAGATGTAGCTTGTTCATTTTGAACTGCTGAAATGATTAGAATATGCTATAGTGACAGCCCTGATAACTGATGGCTGTCCAAATCATCACAATCCTCATTTCTTACAGCCGGGCAGTTGCTGAATTTGTAAACAAAGCAAATATCTGGTGATAAATTAGTATTTAAGTTATTCTAATATATTCATAGAATCATATATGAAGTAATTTTTCAGTTATATTCTTGTTTTTTCCAACAAAATTGGGTATGGAATTCTGAGAACAGATTTTCTACCCACATTATTTTTCTGATTTGAAAGAACTACAGGATAAATGCCAGAACCCGTGGGTAGAAAAGGCCATAATATTTTCATTCTACCAATTATTTGCGTAAAAAATGTCTGAAATAATAATAATTTCCGTAAAACATGTTTTAGATTCATTTATATTGATATTAGTCAATATATCTATGCCCTTTAAGGACTCAGGTCAGTTAACTGAACAATATATAAAGTATTGCAGCACTCGCATGGCATACTCTTAAATTTCTGACCGGATAACGATTTAAGTAATATATAAAATAACGCAAAATAATTTGACCAGTCGTGGTGTGAAGCGGCTTCGCGCACCCCTCCACATCACGACTGGTCTATTGTTCATCTGTTAGTAACTTAAATCCTTACTTCTTCTTTTTCCCGAAAAAGCCCTTCTTCTCGTGTTTTTCCTCAGTCTTTGCCTTACTTTCGTGTTCTTGCTGCGGAATCTCCCCCATGGCTTCCTGGAAGTTTTTAAGGGCGTCCTTCTGGGCTTCCGTCATATGGGTCGGCACCTGTACGACAAAGGTGACAAAATGACTTCCCCTGAGGTTCTTATTCCGCAGGCTGGGCACGCCCTTATTCTTCAGGCGTACTCGGGTATCCGTCTGGGTTCCCGGCTTGATGGTGTACTCATATGGGCCGTCTACGGTATCAATCTTTAAGGTTGCGCCAAGGGCTGCCTGGGCAAATGTAATGGGTTCTGTGGAGAAGATATCGTACTCCTGTCTCTGGAACTTGGGATGTCTGGAGACATTGACATTAACCAGGAGGTCTCCTCTTGGACCGCCGTTGATGCCCGGTTCACCCTTCTCACGGATACGGACACTCTGGCCGTTATCGATACCTGCTGGAATCGGCACTTTAATCTTCTTGCGAACCTTGATGTAGCCGGTTCCGGCACAGTCCACACACTTATTGCGGATAATCTGACCGGATCCGTTACAGTCCGGACATGGCTGCACATTTCTTACCATGCCGAACATAGACTGCTGAGTATATACCACCTGGCCGGTTCCGTTACACTTGGAACAGGTTTCGGGGCTGGTTCCCGGCTTGCAGCCGTTGCCTCCGCAGGTTGTGCAGCTTTCCTTCAGTGTGATCTCCAGCTGTTTGTCTACGCCGCGTATCGCCTCGTCAAATGTAATCCGCACAGCAGCCCGCAGGTTTGCTCCCTGCCTGGGACCGTTTCTCCTGGCACCTCCCCTGCTGCCGCCGCCGAAGAAATCTCCAAAGATATCTCCGAAGATATCCCCCATATCGCCGCCGCCGAAATCAAATCCGCCGAAACCTCCGGCTCCTGCGCCGCCCTGTTCAAAGGCAGCATGACCGAACTGGTCATACCTGGCTCTCTTCTCGGAGTCACTTAAGACCTCATAGGCCTCAGCGGCCTCCTTGAACTTTTCCTCTGCCGCCTTATCTCCCGGATTGATATCCGGATGGTACTTCTTGGCTACTTTACGATATGCCTTCTTTATTTCTGCTTCCGTGGCGTTTTTATCAACACCCAGGACCTCATAATAATCACGTTTATCTGCCATATAAACTTGATACCTTTACTTCTTTATACTTCTTTATAATCAGCATCTACCACGTCATCTGCATCATAGGTTGCATTGGCGTCTCCGCCTGGAGCCCCCTGCGGTCCCGGGCCGGCCTGGCCTGCCTGAGCCTGCTCATACATCTTGCCGAATAAGCTCTGTGCATCCTTCATAAGCTGTTCCTTGGCTTCGTTGATCTCAGCCACATCGCTGTCGGACATATTGTCAACTGGGGTGCGCTCCAGAATCTCTTTCAGCTTGCTGATATCAGCCTGAACAGTGGTCTTCTCAGAATCAGCTATCTTATCGCCAACCTCTTCCAGGGCCTTCTCAGTCTGGAATACCATGTTGTCTGCATCGTTTCTGGCGTCGATAGCCTCTTTCTTCTTCTTATCCTGAGCCTCATACTCAGCTGCTTCCTTGACTGCCTTCTCGATATCCTCGTCGGACATATTGGAGCCGGCTGTGATGGTGATATGCTGTTCCTTGCCGGTACCAAGATCCTTGGCGGATACATTTACAATACCGTTGGCATCAATATCAAAGGTTACCTCAATCTGCGGTACACCTCTCATTGCCGGCGGGATACCATCCAGACGGAACTGGCCTAAGGTCTTGTTGTCCCTTGCGAACTGACGCTCACCCTGTACAACGTGGATATCAACAGCAGTCTGATTGTTCTCGGCTGTGGAGAAGATCTGGCTCTTCTTGGTCGGGATTGTTGTGTTACGCTCAATCAGCTTGGTGGCTACGCCGCCCATGGTCTCGATGGACAGGGACAGTGGAGTTACATCCAGAAGAAGGATGTCGCCTGCACCGGTATCGCCTGCAAGCTTACCACCCTGGATGGAAGCACCGATGGCAACACATTCATCCGGGTTGATGCCCTTGAAGGGTTCTTTGCCTGTTAACTGTTTAACCTTATCCTGAACTGCAGGGATTCTTGTGGAACCACCTACCAGCAATACCTTGCTCAGGTCATTGGCTGTAAGGCCGGCATCCTTTAATGCGGTTGTAACCGGTGTTACGGTTCTCTCTACCAGATGAGCAGTCAGCTCGTTGAATTTCGCTCTGGTAAGGTTCATCTCAAAGTGCTTGGGTCCTTCGGACGTTGCTGTGATGAATGGCAGGTTGATGTTGGTGGTTGTTGCGGAGGAGAGCTCCTTCTTTGCCTTCTCAGCAGCCTCTTTTAATCTCTGCATAGCCATCTTATCTGAGGACAGGTCAACACCTTCCTTGGCCTTGAAATCATCCAGCATATACTGTGTGATCACATTATCGAAATCATCGCCGCCCAGCTTGTTGTCGCCGGCTGTGGATAATACTTCGATGACACCGTCACCGATCTCGATGATAGATACATCAAATGTACCGCCGCCAAGGTCATAAACCATGATCTGCTGCTCGTTCTCATTATCCAGTCCATAGGACAGGGCAGCTGCTGTGGGCTCATTGATGATACGCTTTACATCAAGGCCGGCAATCTTACCGGCATCCTTGGTCGCCTGTCTCTGGGCATCATTGAAATATGCAGGTACTGTGATGACAGCCTCTGTCACCTTCTCACCCAAATAATTCTCAGCGTCAGCCTTCATCTTCTGAAGGATCATAGCAGAAATCTCCTGGGGAGAGTACTTCTTGTCATCGATGGTAACCTTGTAATCGGAGCCCATCTGACGCTTGATGGAAGAGATGGTCTTATCGGCATTGGTTACTGCCTGACGCTTAGCCGGTTCACCCACAACCCTCTCACCTGTCTTGGTAAATGCAACAACAGACGGAGTTGTTCTCATTCCTTCTGCATTAGTGATAACAACAGGCTTTCCACCTTCCATAACTGCTACACATGAATTTGTTGTTCCTAAGTCAATACCAATTATTTTACTCATTATCTTATCCTCCTTATATTCGACCTTGTCGAAGCATCATAAGTCTTCGACTTTTTATGTCTGTCATGTTCAATCTATTAAAACTGCCTTGCAGTAATATGCCTGTTAACTCAGTTTGCCACCTTCACCATAGCATGGCGAAGTACGCTTTCTTTATACATGTAACCCTTCTGGAACTCCTCTGCTACAACATTCTCAGGAAGCTCCTCATCCTCCACATGCATAACTGCATTATGAAGATCCGGGTTAAACTCCTTGCCCGCGGCATCCATGGCTGTGACTCCCAGATCAGTAAATGTCGTCATCAGCTGCTGGTAGATCTTCTCAATGCCCTGGGCGAATGGATCTTCCTTTTCCTCCTCGGAAAGTGCCGAAAGACCTCTCTCAAAATTGTCGACTACAGGCAGCAGCTTCTCAAGAACAGCTTTGGCACCGATATCAAACATCTGGCTCTTTTCTTTCTCCATCCGCTTTCTGGCATTCTCAAACTCTGCCATCAGACGCTGATAACGATCAGTGAGATCCGCTGCTTTTGCCTCCGCCTTCTCCAGTTCAACCTCAAGAACTCTGGCCGATTTCTTCTTTTTATCTTTTTTCGAACCGAATGCAGATTTACGGGAAGGCTTACCATCATCTTTAGAAACGTCCTCTGATGGATCATCAGAGTCTCCGTCATCCTCTTCTCCTGCCTCTGCAGGTTCCCCATCAGCTCCTGTCTCTTCCTCTGCAGACTCTTCGGAAACTGCTGTCTCTTCCTCTGCGGGTTCCCCGGAAGTTTCCATTTCCTCCTGTGCATTCTCCTCGGAAACTGCGCTTTCTTCCTGTGCGGGCGCCTCTCCCTGTTCAGGTCCTTCAGAACCCCCCATCATTTTTTCTTTCTCAGAACTTTCGGCTTCTTCCTCCCTGGCATCGCCATCTTCGATCACGATGTTATGGACAGAGCCGGCATCCTTCTCGATACTTTCGTCGAATTCCCTAAACATGTCCTTCACCTAAGTATCACCCTTTCTTTTATTGTCATAACTGATCAGCAGTGTAAGCATAAATCAGTTTTCATTATTATGATTACTGGTTATTAATATGTTTCTCAATAATCCATCAGTAAAAGTAAGCAGCCCCTTATGGCAATCTCCCTTATGAGCAGCTTCAGAGTTCTTCCTCCTGACTGTTGAATATCTCATTAAGATCATCGGTCAGATTCCGCAAGGTCTTTACTACCTTCCGGTAATCCATCCTCTTGGGCCCCACAATTCCGACGGTTCCTGTTCCTCCCTCAGCCAGCTCATAGGTCGCTGTAACAATACTGCAATCCTTAAGACTCTGTACCGGCGTCTCATTGCCGATATAAACCTGAATACCATGCTTTTCTTCCTGATTAACCGTATCATCTACCAGCTTCACCAGGGCTTTCTTCTCAACCAGAGTATCCAGGAGAGCTGTTGTCTGTTCCGGAGAAACAAGCTCGGGATACTTGAGCATGTTGGTGGCGCCGCTGGTATAGATCTCCAGGTCATCAGCCTCATGGATGGCTTCCACAATCCCGTTAAAGATCCCTTCCAGAATCCCTGCATGCATTCCTGCCTGTACCTTCATGGTATGAACCAGCTCCAGATTGATATCATTGAGCGTCAGTCCCTGCAGGAAGGAGTTAAGCAATATGTTGAGTTTCAGTACCTCATCATTGCTCAAGGGCTCATCTATATTCATCAGCAGATTCTTAATGGTGTCATTCCCCACCACGATAACTGCCAGAAGTTTGCGGGTATTCACCATGGAAAGCTGTATGAACTTCAGCTTGGACTGCTTAATCTGAGGTGTGGAGATCAGAGTAGCATAGTTTGTGTTGGCCGCCAGCACATCGGCGACATTCTTCAGCACCTCTTCCATCCGGTCCATCTTCTGATAGAGCTCCTGCCTCTCCTGCCGGTAGGTATCCTCGATGGCCGCGATCTCTGAATCTCTCTCTTCCATCAGCTGGTCCACATAATAACGATAACCCTTATCGGAAGGAATCCGTCCGGCAGACGTGTGAGGCTGCAGGATCAAGCCCATCTCCTCCAGATCCGCCATCTCATTACGGATAGTGGCAGAACTCAGATTCAGGTCGGAATCCTTGGCGATTGTTCTGCTGCCCACGGGCTCACCAGTCTCGAGATAAGTAGAGATGATCGCCTTTAATATTTTCATCTTACGTTCATCTAAGTTCATCTTCCCCTTCCCTTCTTTCAGGTTATTAGCACTCATCTATGTCGAGTGCTAATATCGTTATCATTAAATTAGCACTGTATAATCAGAATGTCAAGTGTTTTTTTTAATATTTCAAAAAACTCGTGCAATTTAAAACAAGAGGGGTTGAAGGAGACAGGGGACTATCTTCAGATGTTGATCTTTCTCCCACAAAAAAGGCAGAACCACATACAATTAAGCATGAAATCTGCCAATAGAAGAAGGGATTGCTTTAAACGACAATCCCCTGGTCATACATTATTATAACAGAAATTCCTCAAAAATCCTGTTGCTCACATCAATCCCGGAATCCGTGAGGCAAACTCTGCCTTCATTATCTTCCATTAATCCATATAGAATGTACTTGTCAATCACCGACCCGAACATTTCATCCATCTCCACACCGAATTCCCTTTTGAATTCTTCTCTGGAGACCCCCTTCATCATCCTCAGGCCAAAGATCATCCGATCTTCCATCTCCTGTTTTTTCGTTTGCTCTTCATAATCTGCCCGCAGGTGAAAGGGGACAAAGGGGTCCTTTATATATTTGGATATGTCTGACTCATTGGAAAACCTGGCGTGATGATAATAAGAGGAAGCCCCCAGACCGAATCCCAGATAAGGCGTTCCCTCCCAATAGCCCATGTTATGTCTGCATTCTTTGCCAGGAAGAGCGTAGTTTGATATCTCATAGCGCCTATAGCCTTGTGCCGCCAGAAATTCTCCAGTTATTTCATACATTTGCCGGTCTGTTTCTTCATCAGGTAAATTACTGAGAATAAGGGAATCCTCCGCAAAGGGTGTTCCCTCCTCAATGATCAGGCTGTAAGCTGAGATATGATCAGGCCGGAGGCTTACAACAGTGGAAAGAGTCTCTTTCCAGTCTGTTAAAGTCTGTCCTGGCAGCCCGCTCATCAGATCGATATTGATATTATCGAATCCGACCTCCCTGGCCATCTCATAGTTATTAAGAAACTGCTTAAAGGAATGAATCCGGCCAAGTCGTCTTAGCATGAGATCATCGGTACTCTGCAGACCAATGGATAAACGATTAATCCCTGCCTCATAAGCTGCGATGAGCTTCTCCCTGGTCAAGGTTCCGGGATTTGCTTCCATGGAAATCTCAGCGGATTCTTCTATATAAAAGTGTCCCCGAAGACAGTCCAGCAGCATCCTGATCTGATCAGGTTCCAAAAGGGATGGTGTTCCCCCGCCGAGGAAGATACTCTGCACTGAATGATTCACGAACTCATAAGCATTGATGTGATTTGCCATCTGTCTAATCTCATCAAGCAGGGCAGCCATATAAAGGCTGATCGTCTTCTTTTCTAAGGGAAATGATAAAAAATCACAATATCTGCACTTCTTCAGGCAGAAGGGTAGATGAATGTATAATTCCAATGGCATGGTTCATCATCCCTCATCCAGCTTGAGCACACTCATGAAGGCTTTCTGAGGAATATCAACATTGCCAACCTGGCGCATCCGCTTCTTTCCTTCCTTCTGTTTCTCGAGAAGCTTCTTCTTACGGGTGATATCGCCGCCGTAGCACTTGGCAAGAACATCCTTGCGGACTGCCTTGACTGTCTCCCTGGCGATGATCTTGCTGCCGATGGCTGCCTGGATGGGAATCTCAAAGAGATGTCTTGGTATCTCCTCCTTGAGCTTCTCACAGATCTTGCGTCCCCGCTCATAAGCCGAGTCTGCATGCACGATAAAGGACAGGGCATCTACACCCTCCCGGTTGATCAGGATATCAAGCTTGACAAGGTCAGACCGCTGATAGCCTTTCAGTTCATAATCAAAGGACGCATATCCTCTGGAACGGGATTTCAATGCATCAAAGAAATCGTAGATGATCTCATTTAAGGGGAGTTCATATTTTAAAAGTGCCCTGGTCTCTTCCATGTATTCCATGGAGATGTAAGTGCCCCGGCGTTCCTGGCACAAGGTCATGATGGACCCCACATAGTCCTTGGTCACCATAATCTCGGCGGATACGATGGGTTCTTCCATATACTCTATGGTAGATGGATCAGGCAGGTTGGTGGGGTTGGTCAGGTCAAAGACGGTTCCATCCGTCTGATGGACCTTATAGATTACGCTGGGGGCTGTGGTTACCAGGTCCAGATTATACTCTCTCTCCAGACGCTCCTGGATAATCTCAAGATGTAATAATCCCAGGAAGCCGCAGCGGAAACCGAATCCCAGGGCCACCGAGGTCTCCGGCTCGTATCTTAAGGATGCATCGTTCAGCTGGAGTTTTTCCAGGGCATCCCGAAGGTCGGGGTACTTGGCTCCATCTGCCGGGTAGACACCGCAGTATACCATGGAGTTTACCTTCTTATAACCCGGCAATGGTTCTTCACAGGGGTGATCAGCATCCGTCACCGTATCACCTACACGGGTATCCTTAACATTCTTCAGACTGGCGGTGATGTAGCCAACCATTCCGGCGGACAGCTCATCGCTGGGGATGAACTGGCCTGCTCCGAAGGTTCCCACCTCCACCACCTCTGCCCTGGCTCCGGTAGCCATCATGAGCATGTTGGTTCCCTTCCGGATGCTCCCCTCCATGATTCTGGCAAAGACGATCACACCCTTGTAGGAGTCATAGACACTGTCAAATATCAAAGCCTTAAGCGGGTTATCGGGGCTCCCTTCCGGAGCCGGAATCTTGCGGACAATCTGCTCTAAAACTTCTTCTATATTAATACCATTCTTGGCGGATATTCTTGGGGCATCCTCAGCCTCGATTCCGATCACATCTTCAATCTCAGCCACCACCCGGTCAGGGTCTGCACTGGGAAGATCGATCTTGTTGATGACAGGCATGATCTCCAGGTCATGATCCAGAGCCAGATATACATTGGCCAGGGTCTGGGCCTCAATACCCTGGGCGGCATCCACTACCAGAACCGCACCTTCGCAGGCGGCCAGACTGCGGCTCACCTCATAATTGAAATCTACATGACCCGGAGTATCAATCAAATTGAATGTATATTCTTCCCCGTCTTCTGCCTTGTAGATAATCCGGACGGCCTGGGACTTGATGGTTATGCCTCTTTCCCGTTCAAGCTCCATATTGTCCAGAACCTGATCCTGCATCTCACGCTCGGTGAGAAGTCCGGTCTTCTCAATGATTCTGTCTGCCAGGGTAGACTTGCCGTGATCTATGTGTGCGATGATACAAAAATTCCTGATTTTACTCTGATCTGTTCGAGCCACTGATCTTTCTCCAATCTTCTATACAAAAAACGTAACTACTCAGAACCCCATCTCGATTTCGCTACGCTACATCTCGATGTGGCCTCTCGCCATATAGATTTTTGTTCAATATGTCTTATGAAAGCAAGCTTACCTAATCATATTGTCCAAAAATCTGCATGGCTCTGAGTAGTTACCAAAAAACCCGAAAGGCAGCCGCTCCTTCCGGGATATCTTCATTATAAACTGTATGATTGATGATTCGAACCATTATGCCATCTTGTTGACAGCCAGGTTCATACGGGAAATCTTTCTGGAAGCGGTATTCTTATGATAGATACCCTTGGATGCAGCCTTGCTGATCTCAGATGTTGCTGCCAGTAATGCTGCAGCTGCTGCTTCCTTATCTCCTGCTGCGATTGCTGCATCAACTTTCTTGATGGCAGTCTTAACACGGGACTTGATCATCTTATTCCTTAAAGTCTTTTTCTCGATTACGGAAATTCTCTTTTTTGCAGATTTGATATTAGCCAATCTGTACACCTCCAAATAATATAACTCATCATTTATCTCACATTATACTGGACACGGACAATGCAATGTAAACATACTCTTCTATTTTATTGATGGAGCCTGTATTTGTCAATAGGGATTTTTAAAAAATTAAACAGAAAGAATCCATCCATGACATTTCACCAATTCTTAGACTTATATAGTTTCCTCCTTAGTATTATAGTAGAGAGTAAATCGCGAATCCTCTGCATATACTACATTTTACAGACATATAGCTATCCTGCCTCTTGATGTGCAGATAAAAAGCATTCATCCGGGAGATTACGATTGAAATAAATATAAGGAGGCATCCGATGAACAATTCTCATTACTATACCCACACAGACCTGGCTCTGGAGATTCAGGAGGACCTGCTTAAAGATAAGCAGGAACAAGGCTATAAGGTAAAAAACCAAGAGTACTATAACCACAGGATCCGGGAGACCACAATCACCATTAAGACTTCCCAGGCTGCCAGGCTTTTCGGCAAATTCCCGGGAACCTATGTCACTCTGGAGGGGGTGGATCTTTCCGAGAATGATGGGGGATTTCATGAGGAAATGAGCCGCTGCATCGCGCTTAATCTGGAAAAACTGCTGGGGAAGTCGCGAAAGATTCTGATCGTCGGCCTGGGAAACCGCAATATCATGGCCGATGCACTGGGTCCCCTGGTGGTCGACCACCTTATGATCACCCGCCCTGTCTTTTGCCGGCTGCTTTCTGCTGACGGGGACGCTCCGGTTTCCTGCAGGGAGGGGATCCTCCGGGAGAATGCACATAAGCTTCAGGATACTTACAACAGCAGTGATCCTGTCCGCATCAGCTCGGCTATCGCACCGGGGGTCATGGCCCAGACCGGGATGGAGACTGTGGAAATCCTTCGGGGAATCATCGGCCAGACCAGTCCCGAAAAAATCATCGTCATTGACGCCCTGGCCGCCAGGAATCTTGACCGGCTCGGCAGTACGGTGCAGCTTAGCAGCACCGGTATAGCACCCGGTTCCGGAGTAGGCAACCGAAGAAAGGAAATCAGCCAGGCTGCATTGGGAATTCCGGTAATTGCAGTGGGGGTCCCGACAGTGATATCCATTCCGTCAGTGGCCAGTGATATCCTCGCCGCCTGTGCAGACCACATGTCAGAGGCTGTTCGTGAAGAGCTTGAACGCCTGACGGGAACAGAATCGGAAGATCATTACCGCAGACTTGCTTCCATACTGGACCGGAGGTTATTCGGCTTTACCATGACGCCGAAAGATGTGGATGAGGCTGTGCATCGTATCAGCTTTACGATCTCGGAGGGCATCAACCAGGTCATTGGCAGCATTCCTTCATAAATAAGTACAGCATTCACTGTCAGCATATATGGAAATCTGACGAACTCTTTCCAGGGGAATCTGACCATTTTTTTCGTACTGAAATAAAACCTGTACTCATATAAATGATGTAGGGTCGTCCAATATAAACTCAGATTGGGGGAAGCATTATGGATCAGACAAAGCACCAGCTCATCATGCTGGAAATCCTGCTCTTCTTGATTTTTATTACCATATGGGCCGGAATCATCACAGGAAGGATCGGCCGGGTAAGCAGGTCATACGACTTGATGAAGGATAAACTCAAGATTGATGAGAATGTAATGGAAACATCGGCTGTCTCTTTCGTGAAGGCTGCTCACGCGGAGCTGATTCCTGCCTTATCGGACACCTCTGACCAGACCGGCTCCATGCTGTTTCTCCCTCTCGTCAGAGAAATGCTGCAGAAGGAGACATTTCCCATTCAGCGCTACAGCAAGGATTACTGGAAGGAGAATACCCGATATGAAGCCGAATACAGCGACAAGGTGCCGGATTATTTTCTGGAATCGGATGAAACAAATGAGGAGCCGAAAAAGAAGGATCCTGGAATCATGCCCGAGATCGGCTCAGGCAAACAATATACACTTAAGGAACTCTCGGACCGGGACTTTCTGCTGAACAACTTTTATATTGTGGATGAGTCAACCAGGATGACAGAGGAAGAGACAGATGGCAGAAAACTTGCCCGGAAGGATCTTTCGCTGGACACTGACACTGACAAGCCCCTGGTCCTCATCTATCACACCCATGGAAGTGAAAGCTATCGGAAGGAAAATGGTAAGACAGGCACCGTAGTTGATGCGGGAAATGTACTGGCCAGGGAGCTTGATGAAAAATACCACATAAAGGTCATCCACGACACTACCATCTATGACATGGTAAATGGCCAGCTGGACCGGAGTCTGGCCTACAATTATGCCGGAGAGGGTGTCTCTGCCATCCTGAAAAAGAATCCCTCTATCCAGGTGGTCATTGATCTTCACCGGGATTCTGTGGATGACCACCACCGGCTGGTCACAGACATCAATGGGCAGAAGGCCGCCAAGATCATGTTCTTTAACGGAGTGAGCCGGCGAACAGGAACAGGGGAAATTGACTATCTCTATAATCCCAACAAGATTGCCAACCTCTCCTTCAGTCTGCAGATGCAGCTTCTGGCCGCCAGCTATTATCCGGGACTGACCCGGAAAATCTACATAAAGGGCTACCGGTATAATCTTCATCTGAAGGAAAGGGCTATGCTGGTGGAAGTTGGAGCCCAGAACAACACGCTCTCTGAGGCAGAGCATGCCATGGGTCCCCTGGCAGAGCTGCTCTACCGTCTCCTCTCCGGCGAGAAATGTTACCGGCAGCAATAACTCTCTCCTCCACCTGATGGAAAAGAACTTTCTCCTCCTTATAGAAAAGGGAGCCACAATCGAATCTGATGTGGATTCTGATTATGACTGGTCTACCAGATAGGACCGGTCAGATAGTCCCACAATCAGCAGTTCCAGGCCTATCTGGTCTCCGATTCTGCCGGTCTTGATCTCCTCCTCAACCTGGGTACAACGCTCTATGCTAAGCTCCAGCTGGCGGGCATCATATCCCTTAAGCAGGGCAGCATTTCTTTTAACGGCAAAGGGGGGGATGCCGGCGGCCTGGGCAATCTCTGAATCCGGCTTTCGCAGGGGCCGCATATTGCAGATCATGAGCAATGTGCGGTACTGCCTTACGATAAGATAGAGAATGCGCATGGGCGGCTCCTTCAGCAGGAGCAGGTCATTATAGCAGTCAAGTGCCTTTGCCTTCTCTCCTCCTGCAATACTGGCCACAAGCTCAAAGATCTTATTGGCCACCTGACCGGAGCTGATGCTGTCAATATCGGCCCTGCTGATCTCTGCCCGGTCCCCCACATAGGAAATCAGCTTGCCTGTCTCATTGCTGATCTCATACATATCATTTCCCACAAGTTCCAGAAAGTATCTGGCATCCGATTCCCGGATCTGCTTATGATCCCGGGCCAGCATGGCAGCTATCCAGCGAAGGAGAACCTTTTCCGTCTGCTCTTTTTTCAGGAACTCCCTCACATATTCATTCTTTTTGATCCATTTATATATTTTCGACCGCTTATCCACCTCAGACTCACAGATGATCATGCAGGTTGTGGGAGGCAGAGTCTTAAGAATCTCAAGGAACTGATCCTTTCCCGATTTCATCACCCCGGTCCGGTCCAACATAATCACCCTCTTCTCGCTGAAAAAAGGAAATGTCTGAGCCTGCTCACCCAGCTGACTGAAATCAATTCTGCCGGTCTCATAGAGGGTATAGTTCATCTCGTCCCCATCCTGAACCAGGGCATGCTTTAACATGGTTTTCGCCTGCCGGACCAGGTAATCCTCATCTCCGGTCAGGAGGTATACTTTATGAAATTGTCTTTCCTTAATCTGCCTGCGAATTTCTTTCATTGATTATACCCTGTTATATCATATTCATATCCATCTGTTCTCAAACACAGGGCACCGCTCTCTTTTGTCACATAGATTGAAATGCCCCTGTCCCTCAGTCTTTTCAGCAATTCTTCATGAGGGTGGCCGTAGCGGTTTCCTTTTCCGGCGGAAATCATGGCTGTCTCAAGCCCCGGAAAGAGACTTAGAAAGCTTTCCCTGCTGGAATACTTTGATCCGTGATGTGCTACCTTAAGCACATCCAGACCCTGCCGCACCCTCATGGATCTGGTCAGCATTTCCTCTCCTTCCTCTCCCAGGTCTCCGGTAAAAAGCATGTCAAAGTCCCTGTAGGACAGGTAGAGGACTACCGATGTATCATTCCGGTCGGAAGGATCATAACCGCTGACCGGGTGCAGGCAGCTGCATACCAGCCCTGCAAAACGGATCTCATCTCCCCGGTTGATTTCATTCACATGAATTCCGGCATTTTTCGCCCTGCCGGAAAAGGCCTGCCAGGCAGGATCATCACGGCCTGCATCGGGCAGGAGGAGACAGGATATGGGAAAGTCCTTCTCGAACAGTTCTTCCAGACCGGAAATGTGATCCTCATCCATGTGGGTGGCAATCACGTAATCCAGTCTTTTTACCCCCAGATATTTCAGGGCAGGAATAATCACGTATTGCCCCACCCCGGACCGGCTGGTGCTGCCGCCGTCGATCAGGATACATTTCCTGTCGGGAGTACGGATGAGAATGCTCTCTCCCTGACCCACATCCAGCATATGGATGGTCATGTTGTCCGGACCGGCTGCCAGGGAGGCCGGCAGGGAGATACTTGCACCCCGGTCCGGAATAATGACTAAAGCCAGCAGACTTAGCAGCAACACTCTGTGAATAACCCCCGGCCTTCCGTACCAGAGAAAAAAGAGCCCGGCCTCCAGGAGATACATGATAATAAGCTGCCATATTGCCGGACAGCCTGTGGTGATGGTATGGACCGGGAGGCACTTAACAATAGCGAATATCCCGTCAAAGAGACTTAATATCAATCTGGCCGGGAGCAAAAGTAAGGCCCCTGCTTTAAAAAGCAGCAGGCCGGCAAGGCCGCCGCAAACCGCCGAGAGCATGAGAGGTTCCATAAGCGGAAGAAAAATCAGGTTCAGCAGGATACCGGCCGGAGCCCACTCATAATAGACAGCCATCAGAGCCGGTGCAGTCACTCCGCTGATGATGATGCCGGCAAATAAAGCCTCTCTCATTTTCTTAAAGTATTTTCCGAATCGTCCTCTTCCCCTGTCCCTATCCCTATCCTGGGCTTCTCCGGCTCCTGATTCTCTATGTGCTTCCATAAATTCCTTTGCCCATGGAAGAACCAGCCCCAGGGCCAGGATGGATAAGAAGGATATCTGAAAGCCTCCATCAAAAAGCTTCAGGGGGTACTCAAGCAGAAGCAGGATACCGGAAAGACTCATGGCAGAGACCATGTCATAATCAGCACCCAGAAACTGTGCCATAAGGTATACCAGGTACATGATGATGGCCCTTGCTGCTGAGCTGCCAAAGCCGGTCATGCAGCCATAAAAGCATAAAAGCAGTGAACCGGTAAGACAGGAGGTCAGATAGCGGAAGCCGCGCTTTCTCATAAACAGATAGAGACTGCCTCCCAG
Source organism: Eubacterium sp. (assembly GCA_017459345.1). GTDB lineage: Bacteria > Bacillota > Clostridia > Lachnospirales > Lachnospiraceae > Anaerobutyricum. Next base: position 28,449 of record JAFUDC010000164.1, on the reverse strand, counting down.
GATGGAGACATGGAGTCCGGAAACCGCCAGAAGATGGGCCAGGCCATTTTGCTGGTAGACTGTCCGCTGGTCCTCTGAAAGTCCCGTCTTATCCCCAAGAACGACCGCGGTAAGGAGGGCCGCCTCCTCTGAGGTCAGGGCCTTCCTGTATACCCCGGCGATCCGCAGTCTGAGCCTGTAGGCCGCCCCGGCGACAGACCAGGCGGGTCTGCAGATCAGCTGCCAGCTCTCTCCTTCCATCTGAAGGCGGACACCCTGGGCCAGATAATACTTTTGGGCGTCAAACTCACCGGGATTTCCCGCAGCTTTAAGGAGGCTGATCTGCCCCCGGACCTCCACCTGGTCTCCCGGCAGCAGGTCTTCCTCATTCACTATGGATAGGTTCACCAGCAGGCTTCCCCTTAACCCTGCAGCTTTCAGGGTCACCTGGGCACTGCCCTCTTTTCTCCTGATCTGCTTAACAAGGCCCATAATCCGGTCAGATTTCGAAGTCTTAAGCTCATCCGGCCGGGGATAGGACTCGGATAAAAAGAAGAGTCCTCCGATTATCCCGGAAACGGAAAGCAGCAGCAGGATCAGACACCATGAGTATAATGTATGTTTTTCTTTCTGCCGCCTTCCTTTTTCAGGTTCATCCCCTCTTTTCAGACCCCGGCTTATTCTCAGCCGGACCGAAAGCAGCATTAATATTATCATGAAAAAAACCCCTGTCCGCCCAGACAGATAAGCAGCGGCCTCTCCAAGCACAAGCCCTGTCAACAGCACGAATAAGGGTCTTTTCATCGATTAGTTTAATTCCGGGAGAATCTCAATCCACTGTCCATCCGGATCAGTGATAAAATATAACCCCATTTTCGGATTCTCTCTGACAATACAGCCCATCTCCTCATGAAGCTTATGGGCGGCATCAATGTCCGGTACTCGGAAGGCAATATGCACATCCTTGCCGGCGTTTTCATACTGGCCGTCGAAGCCCCGGTTCCAGGTGAACTCCAGCTCGGAGGGGGACTCGTCATTACCCATGAAAACATTCACCCAGGATCCGTCTGCGGGCCCCTTCTCCCGCTTAACCTTAAGACCCAGGGCCTTCTCATAGAATGCGATTGTTTTTTCCTTGTCCATCACATGAATACAGTGATGAATATACCTTGCTTTCATGTTCCTTCTCCTTTTCCTTATTATGGATTATTTATTCTACCGGGATTCAGACTCATTATCAGGCTCTTCCTGATCCTCTGCCTCCTTGCTTTTCTGCTCGCTCAGGGACAGATCATTGGTCATCACCCGGTCGAAGTGCTGAAAATCATTGAGCTTTTCCAATGGCCTGCCTTCTACGGTAAACTGTACCATGGAGGCACTACCCCGGTCTGTCAATGTATTGACCATGGAGTAGACCTTGACCCGGTCCTCCATCTCCGGAAGGATGTCATCAATCTCATCGCTGAGATCCACATAACAGATTCCGTTGTAAACCTGGGTCTGGTTGATGGTAAGGCCGGAGGGCAGAGGGTTTCTGGTACCTTCCGGACCCGGCTCACGAATCAGAGTATCCAGCATCTTGGTTTCTATGGGCATGTTGTCGGAGACATCAATCTCCTTTTTCACCGGAACCAGACCATTTCCTTCCTTGTTGGCATAGTAGAGGACGACTTCCTCCTTCTGGCTGTAAAAGTCTCTGCGGCTTAAGATAAATGTATCTGCCGTCATGACTCCCACCGCTTCCCCGTCTGGTCCGGTCAGGCTGCTGCCATTGATGGTAAAGGAAACCGAGTCAATCCCCTTTACCTGAACCAGGGACTGGACAAGGGAGGACCGGAGCAGGATCTCCTTATCTGCATCCAGCTGCTGATAATTGGTCCCGAAATCCACGATGGCCATCTGATCACTGATCTCGACAGACGGGGGTGTAACTCCCTTATAGATTGAAGCCTTGTACTGGTCAGCGTTCTCATTCTCCGTGTCTGTCAGAAGGAAAATGATTTCCTTGGCCGCAGCTTCGGGATCATCGGCTTTCCTGAGATCATAGGATACGGGATATAATCCATCTTCCTCTTTATTCAGATAGTACAGGTTGATGGCACCCTTTTCTTCTACTTCTGCTTCTGTTTTCTGCTCTTCTTTTTTGCAGCCATAAAAAAGGGTGCAGACCGTGATGAGCAGCAGCAGTAATGCCATCCATCGATTATGCTTCATAACTATCATACATCCTTCCTGGCTCCCACATAGGTCAATGGTATGCGGACGATAAAGGTGGACCCTTCATTCTCCTTACTGTGAACCCGGATGGAACCCTTGTGCAGGAGGATGACATTGCGGGTGATGGCCAGGCCAAGGCCGGTACCGCCCGTCTCCCTGGATCTTGCCTTATCCACCCGGTAAAAGCGCTCAAAGATCTTCTCCTGGGCATCCTCAGGAATACCCACTCCGGTATCCTTGACCCGGATATAAAAAAACTTGTGATCCGCATTAAGCGACACATCCACCCTGCCGCCGTCATTGTTGTACTTGACGGCATTCTCGATGAGGTTGGTACAGGCAAGGGACAGCTTGCCCTCATCCACCTCAGCAGTCACCTGCCTCATGGTCTCAAGGTGCAGGGTGATATCTCTCTTCTCCGCAATGGGAGAAATCCTTTTCAATATCATCTCCAGAAGCTCATTGATGTTGACCGCCGTGATGTTGAGATCCGACTGGGTTTTATCCATCTTAACCAGATCCAGAAGGTCTGTGATGATCTGATTCTCCCTGTCAATCTCATGGGCAATATCATTCATAAACTCCGCATAGAGCTCTGCCGGAACATTCTCCTGGAGAAGAAGGGAATCCGCCAGAATCTTCATGGAGGTGATGGGCGTTTTCAGCTCATGGGACACATTGGAGACAAACTGCTGTCTGGAATTCTCCAGCTCCTTGTAACGGTTTATGATAGAATTAAAGGAAACCGACAGTTTGTAAAACTCTCTGAAACCTGTTTCCGGCATATTCTCCTCCTGATGGCCGGCAGCGATAAGATCCAGTTCCTTCTGGGTTCTGCGGAAGATCCGCCCTAAAAGGAGCACGATCAGGATGCTCAAAAGCAGAGATACCAGAAAGAAGATCCCCGACAGGGTTGCCCTCTGCCCGGTCAGATATCCGATCAGGCCGTTTCTCTCCCGGATGGAGGCAGCCGCAATAATGACAGCCTTTACATCCTCCGTGCCCGGCTCATAAACATCTGTAATCACCTGGATATAGGAATCACCTATACGCTTATAGGAGACTTTACCCCCTGACAGGGCCCGGAGTATATCCCTGGCCATATAATATCTGCCCGTATGCTGCCCGTAGGTATCGGCCAGCACCCGGTAGGAAGAGTCGATGAGCAGGGCCCTCCCATCAAGCTCCAGGGCAAACTGCTTAAGCTCATCAGTCTTCTGCTCTCCACTATCCCCCATATCCATCATGCTGTAGGCATCCAGACCGTTATTGGCAATCTGGTTGGCCAGAATCGCTGATTTCTTTTCCACAAAGGTGACTCTCTGTTCCAGAGATTTTTTCTGGAGGGAGACGCTCAGCTGGATCGTTCCCAGGGACAGGAAGACATTAAGTATCACCAGGATGGCAAGCCCAAGAAGAAAATTAAGCGGAATATATTTAAGTATATTCTGAATATTAATCCTGGAAATAACCTTTCCCTCCTTAAGTTTTTTCTATTATCAGTCCTGTATTAATCCTGGAAATAGTACCCTACGCCCCACTTGGTATGAATATATACCGGCTCTCCGGGGTTTTTCTCAATCTTCTCACGGAGCCTTCTGATATGGACATCCACCGTCCGGACATCACCCGGGTAATCATAGCCCCAGACGATATTCAGAAGATTCTCCCTGCTGTAAACCTTGTTGGGATGGAAGGCAAGCAGTTCTAAGAGGTCGTACTCTTTGGCCGTCAGACGAACTTCCTTCTGCTCAACGAAAACTCTTCTTGAGTCGCAGTCTATCTTCAGGCCGTTTTTCTCAAATATCTTCTTCTTTTCTTCCACCACTGCCTTCCTGGAGCTTCTGCGCATGATGGCCTTGATCCGTGCCTTAACCTCCAGAATGTTGAAGGGCTTGGTGATATAATCATCCGCGCCGTATTCAAGCCCCAGTATCTTATCCATATCGTCACCCTTGGCTGTAAGCATGATGATGGGCATGTTGGAAAACTCCCGGATCATCTGACATACTTCAAAGCCGTTCAGCTTGGGCAGCATTACATCAAGAAGGACGATGTCATATTCTGTCTTTTTCGCCATCTCAAGGGCTTCTTCTCCGTCGTAGGCACAGTCTACCTCCATGTCATCCTGAACCAGAGAAAACTTGATTCCCTTTACAATCAGACGTTCATCATCAACAACAAGCACCTTTTTCCCCATTTACGACACCTCTGTTATACTGTAATTGAATCCTTGATCCTGTTATAGATTCCCTCGCCTATCCCGGTCACATTCTTTATCTCCTCTACAGAAGAAAATCTACCGTGCTCCTGCCGGTAGGCAAGAATGCTTTCCGCCTTGGACTGGCCGATTCCGGAAAGCTTCATCAAATCTGCAGCATCCGCTGTATTGATGTTAACCTTATCCCCGGTTTCGGAAGATCCAGTCTCTCCCGGAGACTCCTGTCCGGCTTTTCCTGAATCGGAGGCTCCCCTGTCCGGCCGGTCCCTGCCCTCAGACTGATCCGGAACATAAATCTGCTGTCCATCCTCAAGCAGAGCGGCCAGGTTGACACCGGCATTATCCGCTTCCTTAGTCATCCCTCCGGCCATTTCCACCGCATCTCCCACCCGGGAACCGGCAGCCAGGATATACAGTCCCGGCTTTTTCACACAACCGCAGACATGAACATAGACCTCTGCAGGCGTATCGGCTGTGTTTTCTGACTGGGCAGACTCTTCACCTTCCTCAAAAAAGCCCTCCTGTTCCTGCCCGGAACTGCTGTTAAGTCCGGACCCTCTGCCGCATCCGGCCAAAAAACAGGCCGATGACAGAAGACTTGCCAGCAGAAGCCAGAATGCTATAACAGGAATGATCCATCTTCTCTTATTATCCTTTGTCCATATTCTCAATCAAGACACTCCCTCCTGACTGAGACAGGCCATGATACTCTTCCGTATCGAATTAATCATACCGAACTTTTGACAGAATTACAAGAGGTGGATTAAAAAAACCCGGAAGATACAAAGGTATTCTTCCGGGACGGTAATTCATAATCAGGAAGGCCTTTAAGTTCCTGACGCCGCATGCTCTAATTAATTCCGCATTCAGACAGGACCTGATCCAGTATCCGGATCATCTCATCCACATCCTCCCTGCTGATGACAAGAGGCGGAACGAAGCGGATGATATTGGCTCCTGCCGAGATGATGACCAGGCCCTGGTTCAGGGCTTTGGCGACGATATTTCCCACAGGCACATCCATCTCGATCCCCTGCATCAGGCCCAGGCCTCTGTGATCGATAATCTGGGAATACTTATCCTTAAGGGCTTCCAGCTGCTGATACAGATAATCGCCAACTTCCTTTACATGGTCGATGATATGCTCTGATTCATAGAGGTCAAAGACCTTGCTGACTGCCGCCGTGGCAAATGGATTGCCCCCGTAGGTGGTTCCGTGGTCTCCGGGAACCAGGGCATGGGAAGCTTTCTCGCCGGTGACAAAAGCGCCAACCGGAACTCCGCAGCCCAGGGCCTTGGCCAGAGCCATCACATCTGGTTTTACCCCGTACAGCTCATGAGCATACATGGCACCGCACCTGCCCATGCCGCACTGGACCTCGTCAAAGATGAGGAGGATGTCCTTCTCGTCACAGAGTGCCCGCAAGCCCTCAAGGAATTCCTTCTTTGCCGGATAGATTCCACCTTCACCCTGAACTACTTCACAGATGATACCACAGGTTTTATCGGTAATTTTGGATTTCACATCCTCAAGATCATTGAAATCGGCAAAGACTGCCCGCATCCCCACCGGAACGAAGCCATCCTGATAATGGGCATTGCCCGTCACTGCCAGAGCCCCCTGGCTTCTCCCGTGGAAGGAATGGTTCATGGCGATAAACTCATAGTCTTTGGAATTATCTTTCAGGTAGGCATATTTTCTGGCCACCTTCAGGGCTCCCTCTATGGCCTCAGTGCCGCTGTTGGTAAAGAAGACCTTGGACATGCCGCTGGTCCTGACGATTTTTTCGGCAGCCTCGATGGAGGGTCTGTTATAGTACAGATTGGAAGTATGTAAAATCTTGTCGATCTGATCCTTTAAGGCAGCATCATATTCTTTATTATGATAACCCAGGGCAAAAACAGCTATACCGGCGGCAAAGTCCAGATATTTTTTCCCATCCATATCAATCAGGCGGACTCCGTCACCTTTTTCGAAGACAACCGGAAAGCGGTTGTAGGTCTTTAAGATATATTGTTCTCCCAGGTTCATATATTCCTGCATAGAAGACATGGCATTACTCCTCTTAAATATAGTTATTGTTGATTATAAAAACAGCGGCTCCTTGAGGATGGCGGTTCCGATACCCTTCTCGGTAAAGAACTCCAGAAGCAGGCAGTGGGGAACACGGCCATCTAAGATATGCACTCTGGATACCCCCTCTTCAATGGCATCAATACAGTTGTTGAGCTTGGGCAGCATGCCGCCTCCCACAATGCCATTTGCGATAAACTCCTTGGCGGTTTTCAGGTCCATCTCGGAAATCAGGGTCTTCTTATTCGAAGGATCCACAAAAACTCCCTCAATATCTGTAAGGAATACCAGCTTCTCCGCATTCATGGCCTTGGCCACGCCGCAGGCAGCATCATCCGCATTGATGTTATAAGCCTCATAGTCGTCACTCAGACCAATGGGGGCAATTACCGGTACGAAATCCCGGTCCATCAGGGTCTCAAGAAGCCCTGTGTTCACTGATTTCACATCTCCCACATAACCGATATCCTTGCCGTCCGGCATCTTCTGACTGACCCGGATCATGTTGCCATCCTTGCCGCATAAGCCTACGGCATTCACTCCCAGCTTCTGCATCATGGCCACAAGCTCCTTGTTAACCTTGTTAAGAACCATCTCGGCAATGTTCATGGTCTCCTTATCCGTGATTCTCAGACCGTTATAAAACTCCGGCTCCTTGCCGGATAACTTGACCCACTTGCTGATCTCCTTGCCCCCGCCATGGACGATGATGGGACGCAGGCCGATCAGCTTTAAGAGAGCCACGTCTTTGATCACGTTATACTTTAGCTTTTCATCCAGCATGGCGCTTCCGCCATATTTCACGATAATGGTCTTGCCGTAGAAGCGGCGGATGTAAGGCAGGGCTTCAATCAGGGTATTGGCTTTGAGCATTACATTATCGACGTCGTTATATTCAAGCATTGCTTTTCCTTTCTGTTATTAAATTATTAGATCAGGACCGGTAGTCCGCATTAATGCTGACATACTCGTAAGTCAGATCACAGCCCCAGGCAGTGGCCGTCTCCTCACCCATATGAACGTCCAGAACAGCCTTTACAGGGTTTGCAGACAGAATCCGGGTTGCGAATTCTTCACTGTAATCAGCGGCAATTCCCTTCTTTACGATATCTACTGTTCCTTCACTGCTCGTTAGGGTGATGTCCACTTTCTCCGGGTCGAAAACGACTCCGCTGTAGCCCATGGCACACAGGATCCTGCCCCAGTTGGCATCTTTCCCGAAAACGGCCGCCTTGGTCAGGCTGGAGCATACCACAGATTTGCTGATGGTCCGGGCGTCCTCTTTTGAGGCCGCCCCATTGCAGGTCACCTCGAATAATCTGGTACAGCCCTCACCGTCTCCGGCAATCTGCTTGGAGAGGAAGGTGAGAACCTCGTTAAGAGCCGCCTTAAATACGGGCAGGTCCGGGCTGTCGGCTGTGATCACCGGGTTTCCTGCAAGGCCGTTGCACAACACCAGGCAGGTATCGTTGGTGGATGTATCACCATCCACGGATACCATGTTGAATGTATCCTCCACAAGCTCTTTTAACATTCCCTTAAGTACAGGAGCCTCAATGGCTGCGTCACTGGTCACACAGGCCAGCATGGTTCCCATGTTGGGGTGGATCATGCCGGATCCCTTGCACATGCCTCCTAAGGTAACTCTTTTACCGGCAACTTCACAGCTTACAGAGCATTCCTTTTTATGGGTATCTGTTGTGAGAATGGCCTCCGCGGCATCAAGTCCGGCCTGGGTAGTGTCCGCCTTAGCCGGCACCAGGGCCCGGATGCCATTCTCAATGATATCCATATTAAGCTGGGGTCCGATCACACCGGTGGAGCTGACCAGGACCTGCCTGGGGGATAGGCCCAGCAGGCCGGCGGTTATCTCCGCCTCCTTCCGGCAATTATCATAGCCCTCGCTTCCGGTACAGGCATTGGCTATCCCGCTGTTCACCACCACCGCCTGGACAGTTCCGCCCTCATTAGTTATTTCCCGGTCCCAGAGAACCGGTGCCGCCTTGACCACATTCCTTGTGTAGGTGCCGGCACAGACGGCCGGGGCCTCTGAGTAGATCAGAGCCATATCTTTGTTGGTCTTTCCCGCCTTAATTCCGGCGCGCAGGCCGGCGGCATAGAAGCCTTTGGGGGCAGTGATGCCCATATCTGTATTTATCATCATTCTATCATCCCCTTTTTTCTAAAAGAAATGTTAATCAATATCTCCTTAAGGAAATACCGGAGGCATCATCAGCCCCGTGTTCTCCGGCAGACCAAACATGAGGTTCATATTCTGCACAGCCTGCCCGGCAGCACCCTTAACCAGATTATCCATGGCACCCATCATGATGACTCTGCGGGTTCTTGGATCATATTTTACATTCACATCGGTATAATTGCTGCCCTCAACCCAGCGGGTCTCAGGGCATAGGCCATTTTTCAGGACACGGACGAACTGCTCGCCCCTGTAAGCTTCCTCATAAAGGCTGCGCAGCTCTTCCTGGCTTACCTCCCTGGTAACATCGGCATAGGCGGTAACCAGGATGCCCCTGTTCATGGGAACCAGGTGGGGGGTAAAGTTAATGATCGTCTCCTGGCCGGAAGCGTAGGATAGCTGTTCTTCTATCTCAGGGGTATGCCTGTGGCTTGCCACCCCATAAGCCTTGATGGATTCATTGACCTCACAGAACAGGTTGGCCACCTTGGCACCGCGGCCTGCACCGGACGTCCCGGACTTGGCATCGATAATAATCGATTTCATATCGATGAGCCCTGCCCTGGCCAAAGGATAGATGGACAGGAAGGAGCAGGTTGGATAGCATCCGGGATTAGCCACCAGTCTGGCCGTCTTAATCTTCTCCCTGTTAATCTCACAAAGACCGTAGACTGCCTCCTCAATAAACTCCGGACTCCCGTGTCTGATGCCGTACCAGCTCTCATAGGTTTCCACATCCTTAATGCGGAAGTCAGCACTCAGATCGATGATTTTGATTTTGGAAAGGACCTCCTCATTCACCAGAGTGGAGCAAAGACCCTGGGGGGTAGCGGTAAATACAACATCAACCTCTTCGCACAGGGCATTAAGATCTTCCCCCCTGCAGATATCCGGTACCAGCTCAAACATATTGGCAAATACACTGGCATATTCCTTATCTATATAGCTCCTTGATCCATACCATTTAATCTCTGCATCTTTATGTCCCAGAAGAATGCGGACAATCTCCTGTCCGGCATAGCCTGTAGAACCGATTATTCCTGCTTTTATCATATTATATATCCTCTTTTCTTAAGTCTGCACTCATCCCGCGCACTGTTCCCTATTATGTCACAAATTAAGTCTGATGACAAGTCAGTTTTCCTTGGATTTAATATTTATTCGCTATCAGCACATAATTATACACTCCAATTTCAATTTAAGCAAGTATTTTTTAATATTTATTAATATTTATAAATTTAGGCTTGCATATTATTCGAAAATGACGTATAGTAGATAGCGTTATACGGCTCGCTTAAAACAATAAAAATAATAATATAAAAGGAGTTAACCAATATGAGCAAAGAAAAAGTTGTACTGGCTTACTCAGGAGGACTTGATACCACAGCGATCATCCCCTGGCTGAAGGAAACCTATAATTATGATGTTATCTGCTGCTGCGTGGACTGCGGACAGGGCAGTGAGCTTGATGGCCTGGATGAGAGGGCACTCTATTCCGGCGCTTCCAAATTATATATAGAAGATGTGAATGATGATTTCGCCGAGAATTACATTATGCCCTGCGTGCAGGCAGGCGCTGTTTATGAACATAAGTATCTTCTGGGAACCTCCATGGCCCGCCCCGGCATCGCCGCCAAGCTGGTGGAGATTGCAAGAAAAGAGGGAGCTGTGGCAATCTGCCACGGAGCTACCGGTAAGGGCAACGATCAGATTCGTTTTGAGCTCAGCATCAAGGCTCTGGCACCGGATATCAAGATCATCGCCCCCTGGCGGGACAGCAAGTGGCAGATGGACTCCAGAGAGGCCGAGATCGCATACTGCAAGGCCCATGGCATCGACCTGCCCTTCGGCACCGATTCCAGCTACAGCCGTGACCGCAACCTCTGGCATATCAGCCATGAGGGTCTGGAGCTGGAAGACCCCTCCTGCCCGCCCGATTATGATCATGTTCTGGTCATGAGCGTACGCCCTGAGAAGGCACCCGACGAGAGTGAGCTGGTCACCATGACATTTGAGGAAGGTGTTCCAAAAACCATCAACGGCGAATCCATGAAGGTTGCCGACATCATCCGCAAGTTAAACGAGATGGGCGGCAGACACGGTGTCGGCATCATCGATATCGTGGAAAACCGCGTGGTAGGCATGAAGTCCAGGGGAATCTATGAGACACCCGGCGGAACCATCCTGATGGAGGCCCACCAGCAGCTTGAAGAGCTGGTTCTTGACCGTGCGACCATGGAGATGAAAAAAGAGATGGGCAACAAGCTGGCCCAGGTTGTCTATGAAGGAAAGTGGTTCACTCCCCTCTGTGATGCCATCAAGGCATTCGTGGCATCCACCCAGAAGGTAGTCACTGGGGAAGTGAAGTTCCGCCTCTACAAGGGCAACATCATCAAAGCCGGCACCACATCGCCATACAGCCTTTATAATGAGTCCCTGGCATCCTTCACCACCGGTGATATGTATGACCATCACGATGCAGAAGGATTCATCACACTTTTCGGCCTGCCCCTGAAGGTTCGCGCCATGATGATGCAGGAAGTGAAAGAGAATAAGAAGTAAGTATTGATGTAAATTGCAGACCATTTATTTCTGTGCCAATTTACTCCATTAATCAAAACGCTTCATAATTAATATAATCAGACATATACTATCCTTACTCTTTACTAACGATACGATAAAAGGATAGCATATGATGAAAACCATGAAAAAAATCCTCCGGCCGCTTTTTCTCATCAGCGCCGGAGGAATGTCTTATTATAATTTTGAAATACTTTGCAGAGGCCGCTCTCATATTTCCATGTTCCTGTGCGGAGGCTTAAGCTTCTACACTGTCGGCCTCCTCAATGAACAAAAGAAGATTCACTTAAGCTTTCCCCTGCAGATGCTTGCAGGTTCGGGTATCATCACCGGATATGAGTATATTACCGGAGTTCTTGTGAATAAGATCCTGGATCTGAAGGTCTGGGATTATTCCAACATGCCTCTTAATCTGCAGGGCCAGATCTGCCTTCCCTTCTGCCTGCTCTGGCTGACTTTCACCCCCCTATGCATCGTGGGGGATGATCTGATCCGCTATGCCCTCTTCTCAGGGAAGTATCCCCTTTATTTATCAGCAAAAAGGAAGCAGGCCTGACGGTCTGCTTCCCATATTCTTTCATTATAACACTTTCGACAAAAATTCCTTGGTTCTGTCTTCCCTGGCATGGTTGAAGATCTCATCGGGCGTTCCCTGCTCCAGAATACCTCCCTGGTCCATGAAGAATACCCGGGTTCCAACCTCCCTGGCAAAGCCCATCTCGTGGGTTACCACAGCCATGGTCATACCATCTCTGGCCAGCTGCTTCATAACCTCTAAAACCTCGCCGACCATCTCAGGGTCAAGGGCGCTGGTGGGCTCATCAAAAAGCATCATCTTGGGCTTCAAAGCCAGAGAACGGACGATGGCGATACGCTGCTTCTGACCGCCGGAGAGCTGTCCGGGGAAGGCATCTGCCTTATCCTCCAGGTTGACCATCCTAAGCAGCCTTAAGGCCTCCTCTTTGGCTTCTTATGTCTTCATCAGCTTGAGCTTGGTGGGGGCCAGGGTAATGTTGTCCATGATGGTCTTATGGGGGAAAAGATTAAAGTGCTGGAAAACCATGCCCATATGCTGGCGGATCTTGTTGATATCCGTCTTGGGGTCGGTAATATCCACGCCATCAAAGATAATCTGACCTGAGGTGGGATACTCCAGCAGGTTCAGGCAGCGAAGGAATGTGGACTTGCCTGATCCGGAGGGGCCGATGATAACCAGCTTCTCACCCTGAGTGATATGCTCCGTGATATCCTTAAGCACCACATGATCTCCGAAAGCCTTGCAAAGATTATTAACGTATATCACTTCTCCTCAGCCTCCTTTCCAGAATACCCATGCACCAGGTAAAGAACATGACGATTACCAGATAAATCAACGCTACTGCGATAAGGGGAAGAAATGCATCGTAGGTCACACCTCGGATGATCTCACCGCCCCGGGTCAGTTCATTCAGTCCGATGTATCCGGAAATGGAGGTTTCCTTCAGGAGGGTAATCATCTCATTGACCAGGGCAGGAAGACAATTCTTAACCGCCTGGGGCATAATGATCTCAATCATCGTGTCTTTGTAGGATAACCCCAAAGACCGTCCTGCCTCCATCTGTCCTGCATCGATGGACATGATACCGGAACGGAAGATCTCAGCCACATAGGCACCGGAGTTTACGGAGAAAGCCACCACAGCGACAATAACTTTATTGTTTACATTTACCAGGAATACAAAGAACCACAGGAGGAGCTGAACCATGGTGGGAGTTCCTCGGATTACCGTCAGATAAAGCCTGCAGATGGAATTAGCCGCTCCTAAGACAACATGACCGAACCCTCGACGATTCTCCTCCCTGGTCTGGTCGTGGGTGGTCCGAACAATAGCCACAAGAGCACCGATCACCATACCGAAGAATAGGGAAAGCAGGGTCACCTCAAAAGTAACCTTCAGACCTGTCACAATATAGATATATCTCTGCTTTTCGACAAAATCCAGTATGAACTTGGCCTGTAAATCAGAAAACCATGTATTCAAATTATTCACCTGATCTTTCTAAACAATTATCACTTTACATTAACAGAGGAACTGCAGTTAATGTGCAGTTCCTCCTGATGCTGAAAATGATTACTCAGATACAATATACTTATCAAGAATGCCCTGAATTGTTCCGTCTTCCTTCAGCTCCTTGATGGCTCCGTCCACTGCCTCAAGCAGAGCCTCGTTGTCCTTGGAAAGGCAGGCCGCATAATCTTCTGTGACATACTCGGTATCAAGGATCTTCAGTCCTTCATTGGCTGCCACAAAGGAAATAGCCGGCTGATTGTCAATGATAACACAGTCAACCTTATCGGTGATCAGAGCCTGAACTGCATCAGCACCCTTGTTATACTCTTCCACGTTCTCTGCGCCGTAATCATCTACCGCATAGATATCACCTGTGGTGGAAAGCTGCACGCCGATCTTCTTGCCGTCCAGATCATCCACAGTCTGGATGTCGGAACCTTCCTTTACGATGATGGACTGGATTCCGGTTGCATAGGACTCGGTAAAGTTAACGGATTCCTTACGCTCGTCTGTAACCGTCATACCTGCAAGACCCATGTCCACCTTGCCGGTCTGCACGGAACCGATGATGGAGTTAAACTCCATATCCTCAATCTGCAGCTCCAGGCCAAGCTTATCAGCTACAGCCTTGGCAATCTCAGCATCGATACCAACGATATCCTGTCCCTCATAGTACTCATAAGGTGGGAAATATGCGTTGGTTGCCATGGTAAGGACACCCTCTTTTACAGTGGTAAAAGCCGCTGCGTCTGTAGTTTCGGCAGTTGTACTCTGTTCGGAGGAGCCGCTGCCGCCGCCGCATCCCATAAGTGATGCAGCCAGGATCATTGTGCTCATTGCAATTGCCGCTAATTTTTTCAACTTCATAATACAATCTCCTTTTCTTCTTCGCACGAATTAATCAGTCTCACCCCTGCAAATACCCTTTAAAATGTGAAAAGCAGGAGAAAACCACAATCAAACTGTTAGTGCATATTTATTCATTATTATACTCAAAAATGATAATAAAATCAATAGATTGACCAATACTTTTTAAATTTAATGCTTTACATATCAAAATATCATGCAGCAGCTTTCTTCCGGTCCGGCAGCTGGGCAAGTATGATGGCAATAAACATCAGACCGCAGCCCAGGAGTTCCCTTACTGACAGAACCTGATGAAGGATAAAGAAACCCGCCAGAGCGGAGAAAACAGATTCCATACTAAGGATCAGTGCTGCCACTGTGGGATTCATCCCTTTCTGTCCCACAGTCTGCAGAGTATAAGCCACACCGGTGGACATGATACCTGTATAGAGGATGGGAATAGCTGCTGCCCGGATCATGGTAAAATCAGGCTTCTCCGTAGCAAGCATCAGCACAAATGCAATGACACCGCAGACCAGGAACTGGATACAGGACAGCTTCACACTGTTGACCCACTGATTATAGTGGTCAATGGCCAGAACCTGACCGGAAAACATGAAGGCACAGATCAGTATCAGCAGGTCTCCGAACTGAAACTGCAAGGCTTCATTAATACACAGAAAATATAATCCTGCCAGGGCAATAACCACGGCAATCCAGGTCAGGGGACCGCAGAACTTCTTAAAAAATATGCCGATAATGGGAATAATGATAATATAAAATGTGGTGATAAAGCCGGCCTTGCCTACGGTAGTATATTTGATCCCGTTCTGCTGGAAGGCATTGCCCAGAAAAAGAAAGATACCGCAGACGATGCCTCCGCGAAGGAGAAGGGGGTCCTTCCACAGGGAAAGCAGACCAGTATCTGATTTGTGTTCTTTCCAGTCAAGCAGGAGGATAAAGGGAACCAGCACCATTCCTCCGATCAGGGACCGCAGGAAAATAAATGTCATGGCACCAATGTAATCCATACTGACACTCTGGGCGACAAAGGCCAGTCCCCAGATCATGGCTGTGAGAAACAGCAGTATGATATTTCTGATCTTGTGTTTTGTCTGCATTCTTCTCTCCTCCTGCTGCCTCTTTTTAAATCAGGGATCCTGCATGGAATCTCCCTGCTCTGTCAGCGATAATTCCCTATAAGGAATACATACTATGAGCCCAATGCCCGTAATTATACTATAATCCCGGCTCGGTGACAAGTAATAAATCCGGTCTCTCCCGGCTTTTTCCTTGTCACCGGACCTGTTTTCATGTACAATGATGTAGATATTATGACAAGGAGTTATCATAAACTTAACATGATGACCGAAACAGGAATATAAGGAGGAGAAATATTATGGCTCAGTTATGGGGAGGACGCTTTACCAAGGAAACAGATAAGCTGGTTTATAATTTTAATGCGTCCATCAATTTTGATAAAAAGTTTTACAGACAGGATATGGAAGGCAGCATGGCTCATGTAAAAATGCTGGCTGCAGTGGGAATTCTCACGGAAGAGGAAAGAGATGCCATCCTTGAGGGAATTGAGGGAATTCTTAAAGATGTGGAATCGGGCACCCTGGAAATCACCGAAGAATACGAAGACATCCACAGCTTTGTGGAAGCCACATTGATCGACCGGATCGGGGATGCGGGCAAGAAGCTGCACACCGGAAGAAGCCGGAATGACCAGGTGGCCCTTGATATGAAGCTTTATACCAGGGATGAGCTTATTGCCATCAGAGGGGAGCTTTTCTCCCTGATTGAGACCTGCCATGGGCTGATGAAGGAACATATCCACACAGCCATGCCGGGATTTACCCATCTGCAGACAGCCCAGCCCCTGACCCTGGCCCACCACATCGGGGCCTACATGGAGATGTTCAAGCGGGACTACGGCCGTCTTAATGATATCTATGACCGCATGAATTACTGTCCCCTGGGATCCGGAGCCCTGGCAGGAACCACCTACCCCCTGGACAGGGAGATGACTGCAGAGCTCCTGGGCTTTGCCGGCCCTACCTTAAACAGC
This sequence comes from Eubacterium sp., assembly GCA_017459345.1. Classification (GTDB taxonomy): domain Bacteria; phylum Bacillota; class Clostridia; order Lachnospirales; family Lachnospiraceae; genus Anaerobutyricum. Next base: position 12,210 of record JAFUDC010000164.1, on the reverse strand, counting down.
ATGGACTCTGTTTCTGACAGAGATTATGTGATTGAGCTCTTATCAGCCCTCTCCATCATCATGATGCACTTAAGCCGTTTCTGTGAGGAAATCATCTTGTGGAACTCCAACGAGTACCAGTTTATCGAGATCGATGATGCCTACTCTACCGGCAGCAGCATCATGCCTCAGAAGAAGAACCCGGACATCGCCGAGCTGGTACGAGGCAAGACCGGCCGTGTTTACGGCGCCCTGAACTCTCTGCTTACCACCATGAAGGGGATTCCCCTGGCCTATAATAAGGATATGCAGGAGGATAAGGAGCTGACCTTCGACGCCTATGACACGGTAAAAGGCTGCCTGGCCCTCTTTAACGGTATGTTAAAGACCATCTCCTTCCATCCGGAAGTCATGGAAGCCAGCGCCAAAAACGGTTTTACCAATGCCACAGACGCCGCAGATTACCTGGTAAATCACGGTGTCCCATTCCGGGATGCCCACGGTATCGTAGGACGCCTGGTTCTCTACTGCATCGACAGGGGAATCTCCTTAGACGAAATGAGCCTTGCAGAATACAAGGCCATCAGCCCGGTATTTGAGGAGGACATCTATGATGCCATCTCCATCAGGACCTGCATTGACAAGAGAAACACCCTCGGCGCCCCCGGGCCGGAGGCTATGGAGAGGGTGATTGCTATCAATGAGAGCTGGATAAAAGAAAAGAGTTAATCTCATTTCACCATATGCACATCCAGCTGATTGAAAGGAATCACGATACCATTTTTCTCAAACTCTTTCTTGATTCTTTCCAGCACATACCACCTGGATGTCCAGTACTCTGCAGTTACCACGGTGTACCGCAGTCCCATCTGAATGCTGCTGTCAAGGTAATCATTGATGAAGATTTTTATCGGCTCTCCGGGAACCAGATGCTTCTCATCCATCACAATCTTCATCAGGATTTCCTTGACTTTATCGATGTCAGTATCGTAGGATACACCGATTTTAAGATCCACGATTCTCTTCTCCTGATGTGTATAATTGGTAATGCTGGAGTTGGCCAGGTTGCCGTTTGGCACCATGACTGCCTTGTTATCCAGAGTCAGAAGCTTGGTGTAGATCATGCCGATGGCTTCCACAGTTCCCTCTTTGCCGGTGCTCTCCTCCATGATATAGTCCCCCACCTCAAAGGGTTTGATGAGAAGCAGGATCACTCCTCCGGCAATATTGCCCAGGGATCCCTGCAGAGAGAGGCCCACGGCCAGACCGGCAGAACCCAGCAGGGCCACGATACTGGACGCACCCACCCCTATCTTGCTTACGGCCATAAAAATTACCAGTATCTTAAGGGAGATGCTCATGAAAGACAGGAGGAAGGTCTGAAGGGTCGGATCCATTCTGGATTTTACGAAGATTTTCCGCACTACCCTCACCAGGTATTTGACAGCCTTAAGACCGATGATCAGAATAAGGAAGGCAACTACCAGATTCACAGCGAAATCTGCCAGCCCTACGCCCTTGGTACCGAAATAATCAAGGATCAGTTCTTTGATCCTGGACTTAAAGGACTCACTTTTTTCTGTCACGGCATCCACCAGTTCATTGTTTTTTGTGATAGTCAAAAGGGCTGCTCTGTAGGGCAGCCCATTTGTATGATATAACATTTCCTTCTCCTAAAATAAACAATTGTTTATGGTCGAAAAAAGAAGAAGTACTTTACTTTATCTTTTTTCTTATGAAATCACATTGCAAGTGCTTCAAATAATCTACTTGGGCTGAATATAGCCCTGAGCTGTCAGAAGCTCCGCACACAGAACCGCACCGCCTGCTGCACCGCGGACTGTATTGTGAGAGAGACCGATAAATTTATAATCATAAACGGTATCCTCTCTGAGACGTCCCATAGATACTCCCATGCCGTTCTCATAATCCACATCCAGGGTTACCTGAGGGCGGTTGTCCTCCTGCATGTAGCGGATAAACTGCCTGGGTGCACTTGGCAGATTCAGTTCCTGCGGAAGGCCGCTGAAATGCTCCCAGCGGTCAATAATCTCTTCCCTGGTGGGCTTCCTGTCAAACTTCACAAATACAGCAGCTGTGTGACCGTTTAATACCGGCACGCGGATACACTGGGTTGTGATCACCGGAAGCTCTGCCTTCTCGAGATGGTCACCCACAACCTTGCCGAAGAGACGCAGGGGCTCCTGCTCGGACTTCTCCTCTTCTCCTCCGATGTAGGGGATGACGTTCTCCACCATCTCCGGCCAGTCCTTGAATGTCTTTCCTGCACCGGAGATTGCCTGGTAAGTGGTTGCCACCACTTCCCTGGGTCCGAACTCCCTTAAGGCATATAAGGCCGGTGCATAGCTCTGAATGGAACAGTTAGGCTTTACAGCCACAAAGCCGCGGCTGGTCCCCAGGCGCTTCTTCTGGGCCTCAATCACTTCAAAATGCTCCGGATTAATCTCCGGGACCACCATTGGCACATCCGGTGTCCAGCGGTGAGCTGAGTTATTGGAAACAACCGGAGTCTCAGTCTTTGCGTAAGCATCCTCAATTTCCCGGATTTCTTCCTTGGACATATCCACAGCACTGAATACAAAGTCAACACCGGCAGCAACCTTTTCCACCTCATTGACATTCATCACAACAATATCCTTTACGGCCTCCGGCATGGGAGTGGTCATCTTCCATCTGCCGCCTACAGCCTCTTCATATCTCTTCCCTGCTGAGCGGGGACTGGCCGCGATGGCCTTCACCTCAAACCAGGGGTGGTTCTCCAGCAGAGAAATGAATCTCTGCCCCACCATGCCGGTTCCGCCCAGGATGGCAACTTTTAATTTCTTTTCCATTACTTTTTATCTCCTGATTATTTAATCACTCTTACCTTCAGCACCCCTTCAATCTGGCTGATGGCTTCCACTGCTTTATTATGAACAACATTATCTACATCAAAGATGGCGTAGGAATAGTCTCCCTTAGTTGTGTTGCTCATCTCGGTGATGTTGATGTTATCCTTGGAGAAGGCACCTGTAAACTGGGTCAGCATGTTGGGAATATTGCGGTGGATCACAGCAATTCTTCCGGCAGTCCGGCATACGCCCATATCAACATTCGGAAGGTTGATGGAATTATGGATGTTGCCATTCTCCAGATAATCCTTCAGCTGCTCTACTGCCATAATGGCACAGTTCTCCTCGGACTCCTCGGTGGAGGCTCCAAGATGGGGGAAGGCGATCACACCTTTGGCATCTACGGTTGTGGGGGTCGGGAAATCTGTCACATAGTGACGAATCCGGTCTTCTTCCAGGGCTTTTACGATTGCCTGCTCATCCACCAGTCCATTTCTGGAGAAGTTCAGAACGACTGCGTTGGGCTTCATCTTGGCAATGCCTGCTTCCCCGATCATGTTGCGGGTACTGTCCAGAAGGGGCACATGAATGGTGATAAAATCGCAGTTCTCAAAGATTTCGTCTACAGAATCCACATGGACAACAGACCTGGAGAGGTTCCATGCGTTGGGCAGGGACAGGTATGGATCAAAACCGTAAACCTTCATTCCCAGGCTCTTTGCCGCATTTGCCACCAGGACACCAATGGCTCCCAGACCAATGACACCAATCTTCTTGCCTTTGATCTCAGTACCTGCATAGGCCTTTTTGGCTTTTTCCATATCCTTGGTAATGTTCTCATCATCCTTATTTGCCTCAACCCAGGCATTGCCTCCGATCAGGTCGCGGGATGCCAGAAGCATGGCTGCGATCACCAGCTCCTTTACACCATTGGCATTGGCTCCCGGTGTGTTAAAGACAACGATACCCTTTTCAGCATACTGGCTGACAGGGATATTGTTGACGCCGGCTCCTGCTCTTGCCACTGCGAGAAGGTTAGGAACCTCCAGCATGTCATGCATGGATGCACTTCTTACCAGGACAGCATCAGCCTCGGCAAGATCATCCACCTGAGTATAGTTCTGATCAAACAGGGAAATTCCACACTCCGCGATCGGATTTAAGGTTTTGTACTGAAACATGATTAACTCCTTCAACTATTTTACAAGTTTTTATTATTTTAGTCTCTTTATTCTCTCTTCAAGTATCTTCTTTGTAACTTTAATTACAGGTCTTCCTCGGAGAATGCCTCACTGATGGAACCGCCCGGCGCCACCATAGGCCAAACCTTCTCGTCGGAATCGATCATACAGTCGATCAGGTAGGGCTCCTTCAGCTCCACGGCCTCCTTAAATGCAGCCTCGAATTCCTCGATACTGGTGACCCGCTTAGCCTTTGCACCCATGGCCTCAGCCAGTTTGACAAAGTCCACCTTGTCAAAGAGGGTCGTGGCGGAATATCGCTCCCCATAAAAGAGAGTCTGCCACTGACGGACCATACCCAGCACGTGATTATTGATTACGACCTGGATTACCGGTATTTCAGACCGGGTTGCGGTGGCAATCTCATTCATATTCATGCGGAAGCACCCGTCTCCGGCTATATTGACAACTACCTTGTCAGGAAATGCCGTCTTCGCCCCGATGGAAGCTCCAAGGCCATAACCCATGGTTCCAAGACCGCCTGAGGTCAGAAACTGTCTGGGTCTGTCATATTTGTAGAACTGGGCTGCCCACATCTGGTGCTGGCCCACTTCCGTGGTGATGATGGCATCTCCGCCGGTCAGCTTATAGACAGACTCAACGACGCCCGGACCGGACAGCTGATCCTGATGATAGGTTAAGGGATATTTGTCCTTAAGCTCTGCAATTCTTGCCATCCATTCCGGATGATCTGCCTCAGCAATCCTGCGGTTTAAGATGGTAAGGACTGCTTTGACATCGCCGATAATGGATGTATCCACCAGCACATTCTTGTTCACCTCAGCCGGATCAATATCAATCTGCAGAATCTTTGCATCCCTGGCAAATGTATCGGCATTGCCGTATACACGGTCACTGAAGCGGCAGCCGATGGCAATCAGCAGATCACTCTCGGACACGCCGATGTTGGAGGCCTTGGTTCCATGCATGCCGATCATGCCGGTGTATCTGGAATCAGTTCCCGGGAAAGAACCTTTGCCCATCAGGGTATCACATACCGGGGCATCGATCCTGGCTGCAAGCTCCCTGACCTCATCGGCAGCATCAGACAGGGTACAGCCCCCGCCCACCAGGATAAAGGGACGCTCTGCCTGGGCAATCATATCCACGGCTTCCTTCAGATCTTTCTCCTGAATAGTCTCACAGACCGGATAAACCTTCTCCGGCTCTCTGGATTCATAATATGTGGTTGCTGCAGTGACATCCTTGGGGATATCAATGAGGACCGGACCCTTCCGGCCTGTTCTGGCAATCCTGAAGGCGTCCCGGATAGTATCTGCCAGATTTTCCACATCCTTCACAATATAATTATGCTTGGTGATGGGCATGGTCACGCCCTTGATATCGATTTCCTGGAAGGAATCCTTCCCCAGCAGGCTTACGCCCACATTTGCCGTGATTGCCACAACCGGAATGGAATCCATGTAGGCTGTAGCGAGGCCTGTCACCAGGTTGGTGGCTCCGGGACCGGAGGTTGCCATACAGACACCCACCCTGCCGGTGGCCCTGGCATAGCCGTCTGCCGCATGGGATGCCCCCTGCTCATGGGAGGTCAGGATGTGATGGATCTCATCACTATGTTTATATAATTCATCATAAATGTTCAGGATCGCGCCGCCCGGATAACCGAATACGGTATCCACTCCCTGTTCTTTCAGACATTCGATGACGATCTCCGAACCGTTCAGCATCTGTCTCATATATATATTCCTTTCTTAAGACAGGATCAAATGTATCTTATTTATTTAATCTGGTTGATATCCAGAACCGCACCGCGGTTTCCTGAAGTTACCAGGGCTGCATAGCGGAGCAGATATCCATCTGTAACCCTGGGCTGTCTCGGCTGCCAGCTGGCCCTTCTCTGAGCCAGCACCTCGTCAGAAACGTCGACATTCAATGTGTTGTTGGGTATATCGATCTTGATGATATCTCCCTCTTCCACCAATGCGATGGGGCCGCCTACTGCAGCTTCCGGGGATACATGACCGATGGATGCCCCCCTGGAGGCACCGGAAAAACGTCCGTCTGTGATCAGAGCCACGGAATCGCCAAGGCCCATACCTGCAATGGCGGAGGTCGGGTTCAGCATCTCTCTCATGCCCGGGCCGCCCTTGGGGCCTTCGTAGCGGATGACAACCACATCACCGGGAACGATCCTGCCGCCCTTGATCGCTGCGATGGCATCCTCCTCACAGTCAAATACTCTGGCTGGTCCCTCGTGAACCATCATCTCGGGAACGACAGCGGACTGCTTTACGATACCGGTATCCGGTGCAAGGTTGCCCTTTAACACAGCGATGCCGCCGGTTGCCAGGTAAGGATTATCGATGGGGCGGATAACTTCCGGATCCCTGTTATATACATTCTTGATATTCTCCCCGACCGTCTTGCCTGTCACTGTGATGCAGTCCTCGTTGAGAAGCCCCTTCTTGCTGAGCTCATTCATCACAGCGTAGACACCGCCTGCCTCATTGAGATCTTCCATATAGGTGGGACCTGCCGGTGCCAGGTGGCAGAGGTTGGGCGTCTTCTTGCTGATTTCATTGGCGATATCCATATTAAGCTCTACGCCAGCTTCATGGGCAATTGCCGGAAGATGAAGCATGGTATTGGTTGAACATCCAAGAGCCATATCCACGGTAAGACAGTTCATGAAAGCTTCTTTGGTCATGATATCGCTTGGGCGGATATTCTTCTCAAGCATTTCCATCACCTTCATGCCGGCATGCTTGGCAAGACGGATTCTCTCAGAATATACTGCAGGAATCGTACCATTGCCCTGAAGGCCCATTCCGATCACCTCTGTCATGCAGTTCATGGAATTGGCTGTGTACATTCCGGAACAGGAACCGCAGGTGGGACAAACCTTATTCACATACTCTTCCACCTTGTCCGCGGACATCTTGCCTGCCTCATAAGCACCAACTGCCTCAAACATGGAGGAAAGACTTCTCTTGCATCCGTCCACACGGCCTGCCAGCATGGGGCCGCCGCTGACAAATACGGTCGGTACATTGATTCTGGCGGCTGCCATCAGCAGGGCAGGTACATTCTTATCACAATTAGGAATCATTACCAGGGCGTCAAACTGGTGCGCCTTGGCCATACACTCTGTAGAATCGGCAATCAGTTCCCTGGTCACCAGAGAGTACTTCATCCCTACATGTCCCATGGCAATACCGTCACAGACTGCAATCGCCGGGAATAAAACCGGCGTTCCCCCTGCCATGGCTACGCCCATCTTGACTGCCTGGGCAATCTTGTCCAGGTTCATATGTCCGGGTACAATCTCATTGTAGGAGCATACGATACCAACCAATGGCCGCTCCATCTCTTCTTTTGTGTAACCCAGTGCATTAAACAGGGAACGGTGGGGTGCCTGCTGCATCCCCTTCTTAACCTGATCACTCTTCATAACAAACTCCTCCTGTTAACATTTTCCCTTAATAAACAACAATCTCTATGATGATATCAGGATTGTGGGAATCGTTCTGCGACGAAGCAATCCTTGACAGCGTTAATCATATGATAATACAGTTCAGACTCTCTCTGCAATCAAATCTCCCATCTTTGATGTTCCCACCTGGGTCATTCCCTCGGACATAATGTCCACGGTGCGGTAACCATCTTTAAGAACCTGTTTCACAGCTTCCTCCACATCGTCAGCCGCAGCATCCAGGTTCAAAGAGTAGCGAAGCAGCATTGCTGCTGACAGGATTGTGGCAATAGGGTTGGCGATATCCTGGCCCGCAATATCCGGTGCAGACCCATGACTTGGCTCATAAAGACCGAAGGATGTCTCATTGAGACTGGCGGAGGACAGCATTCCGATGGAACCGGTCACCATGCTGGCCTCATCCGATAAGATATCCCCGAACATATTCTCGGTCAGGATCACATCAAACTGCTTTGGATCCCTTACCAGCTGCATGGCACAGTTATCCACCAGCATATGCTCAAGCTCCACCTCAGGATAATCCGCAGCCACTTCATTCACAATCTTTCTCCACAGACGGGAGCTGTCAAGGACATTGGCCTTGTCCACGCTGGTGACCTTCTTCCGCCTCTTCATGGCAATGTCAAAGCCGCGGATGGCGATCCGGCGAATCTCATCCTCAGAGTAAGTCAAAGTATCCACAGCGGTCAGTCTGCCGTCCACTTCCTCTGTATGTCTTTCGCCAAAATAGAGCCCTCCGGTCAGTTCTCTCATCACGACCAGATCGAAGCCGTCTCCGATTATATCATCCCGCAGAGGACAGGCCTCCTTAAGCTCTTCATAAAGATACGCAGGTCTCATGTTGGCAAACAGATTCAGTCCCTTGCGGATGGCAAGAAGCCCCGCCTCAGGTCTTAAATTGGCAGGAAGCTTGTACCAGGGAGAGGTGGTGGTATTGCCGCCGATGGAACCCATCAGGACTGCATCGCATCCTCTGGCTGTCTCAAGTGCTTCCATTGTCAGAGGTTCCCCGGTGGCATCGATGGATGCTCCACCGAGAAGGATCTCTGTATAATCAAAATCTGCAGCATATTTGACTGCCACCTTGTCCATCACCTTCAAAGCCTCCGCCACGATTTCCGGGCCAATCCCGTCTCCGCGGATGACTCCAATCTTATAAGCCATAGTTTTCATTCCCTTCTATATAATAATGATAATAATTCTAATTACACCCACAATGTATAATCATAACTTATTTTGCTTTCAGAATCAATGTTTTTTGCAAGATTTATTCGCGAATTATGTATTTCCTTTAATGATTATTGCGGTTATCCAGGTTTTTTTGAATATTTTTGCGTAATCTGACCCAGGCGTCTTCATTCTCTACATAATAAAGAGGGCAAAGCTTGCCGGTAACATCATAGTGGCGGATCACATCTGCCGAATCCAGCCCATAGCTGTCACAGAGCCATGCTGCAAGCCGGACTAAAGCATCATAAGTGGCCTTATTAAACTTTCCGTCCTTGCCCGGGTGACAGCACTCAATGGATATTGTGTCTTTATTCCGCTGGTTTGACGCGTAAGATATCTCATCTAAGGGGATGCACTGGATGATCTCCCCCTTAAGACCCACCACGAAATGGCTACTGGCCTTGGTGGCATGGGTATTCATGAGATTCTCAAAATAATCCCGGTTATCTCTGGCTGTGGACCCCGGATTAGCCACATAGTGGATTACGATACCCTTCACCTTTTTAAGCTCAATCTGACTGCGGCTGTAAGGATTAGGTTCTATGTAATCCTTCTCAATCTCCGGCCGGCCGCAGGGTCCATCCTGAGCCGGGAGAATCTCAACACCGTCGGAATCAGACTTCAGGGATGATAGCTGTTCAGGGTGTGCAGCCTGAGAGGAAAATACTCTCCTGACCCGTCCTGTGATAAGAAGAGCGGCAGATACCAGCACCATGACTGTAATCAGGATTGCCGCCCGGTCCAGCCAGACATTTTCTATACCGGGAAATCTCCTTGACCATTTTCGCCGGATATGCTTCCATATTCCGGCTTTTCTCTTCTTTCTCTGCCTGCCTGTCTTTCTTACGCCGGGTTTTCTGATTGAAAGCTTTTTTCTTCCTCTCCCTTTTTTATATGAAGGCTTTCTCTTCTTCTGTTTCATGTTTTTATTATTCCAACGAATTCGCTTTGGTGGATTCAAGCGCAGATTTCGCTTTCTTACTCTGCGTCTCCGAATATAGCAAAAAGCCGCCAGAAGGAACACATACCTATCTGTAAACAGATACCATCTCCCGCTGGCGGCCAAATCATGTCATATATTAGTTATTCCTGCTGATTTTACTCCACACTGTAGTTCGGAGCTTCCTTGGTGATATGAATATCGTGCGGATGACTTTCCTTCAGTGAAGCGGCGGAAATCTTGACAAACTGCCCCTTCTCCTTCAGCTCCTCAATGGTTCTTGCTCCGCAGTAGCCCATACCGGACCGGAGTCCGCCGACCAGCTGGAATATGGTATCTTCCACAGTTCCCTTGTAAGCCACCCGGCCTTCCACGCCTTCCGGAACCAGCTTCTTGGCATTCTCCTGGAAATAGCGGTCCTTACTTCCATTCTCCATGGCGGCAAGAGAACCCATGCCGCGGTATACCTTATACTTTCTTCCCTGGAACAGCTCAAAATCTCCGGGACTCTCATCACAGCCTGCAAGAAGGCTTCCAAGCATAACCACATTAGCCCCGGCAGCGATGGCCTTGGTGATATCACCGGAGAACTTGATACCTCCGTCGGCGATAATGGGAATATTGTACTTACTGGCCATCTCATAGGAATCCATGATCGCTGTAATCTGGGGAACACCAATACCGGCAACCACACGGGTTGTACAGATAGACCCGGGTCCGATACCGATCTTGACGGCATCCACACCGCACTCGATCAACGCCTTCGTAGCCTCAGCAGTGGCAACATTGCCTGCAATCACCTGGAGGTCAGGATACTTCTCCTTGACCATCTTGAATGTACGCATGACATTGGCAGAGTGTCCGTGGGCTGTGTCGATGACGATAACATCCACCTGGGACTTCACTAACGCATCCACCCGGTCCAGGATATCCGGGGTGCAGCCTACTGCAGCACCGCAGAGAAGGCGGCCATTCTCATCCTTGGCTGACATGGGATAGCGGATCTGCTTCTCAATATCCTTAATGGTGATGAGGCCCTTCAGATGGAAGTCATCATCTACAATAGGAAGCTTCTCCTTCCTGGCCTTGCCGAGAATCTGCTTGGCTTCCTCAAGAGTGATGCCCTCCCTGGCTGTCACCAGGCCTTCAGATGTCATGGATTCACTGATCTTTTTTGAGAAATTGGTCTCAAACTTGAGATCACGGTTGGTGATGATGCCCACAAGCTTGCCATTCTCGGTGATGGGAACACCGGAGATATGGAACTTGGACATCAGATTCTCGGCATCCTGCAGTGTATGATCGGGAGAAAGGTAAAATGGATCAGTGATGACACCATATTCAGAGCGCTTTACCTTATCGACTTCTTCTGCCTGCTGTTCAATAGACATATTCTTGTGGATGATGCCGATACCACCCTGGCGGGCCATGGCAATAGCCATCCTGTGTTCTGTAACCGTATCCATACTGGCACTCATCAGAGGAATGTTCAGATGGATCTTGTTGGTCAGCCTTGTCCCCAGTTCCACATCATTGGGAATGACTTCTGAATAAGCCGGTACTAATAATACGTCATCAAATGTAATGCCTTCACCGATAATCTTTGCCATTGGTATAATCCTTTCTCTCTTGTGCATGTCCTCGAATTCACACGAAACATCCCCTGACAAGTGCGCTTGACAAGTCAATTTCCAGCAAATTCTGCATGGTTCTGAATAGTATGTATTAGTTGTATATGTTATCAAACAAATTTCCTTTTGTCAACGTGTAAAAATCATGAAGAAATCAGGAGAAAATCAGACTCTTTTATGCAGGTTTTTGCTTCCCGGCCCCAGGAACCTTTTTGCTGCAATCCATGGCATTTGACTTTCTCAGGCACAGGAATCTTTATGCAAAAGTCCATGACAGGAATCGCGAAAGGCAGCTATGACTGAGGTCATAGCTGCCCGATAGTACATCAATGATTAATATTACTTTCCGCTCAATTTTGCATCAATGGCTGCTGCGGCTTTCTTGCCGGCTCCCATGGCCAGGATTACGGTGGCTGCGCCTGTAACGGTATCGCCGCCGGCGTATACATTCTCCTTGGAGGACTCCATGGTCTCCTCGTTGACGATGATGCCGCCCCACTTCTGGGTGTCAAGGCCAGGTGTGGTCTGGCGGATCAGGGGGTTGGGGCTCTGGCCGATGGCGATGACTACCGTCTCCACATCAAGGATGTAATTGGAACCCTCGATCGGTACAGGGCGGCGTCTTCCGGAAGCATCCGGCTCACCAAGCTCCTGTTTGATGACCTCCATGCCCTTTACCCAGCCGTTCTCATCGCCCAGGATGGCTGCCGGGTTGTTTAAGAAGCGGAAGATGATGCCCTCTTCCTTGGCGTGATGGAGCTCCTCCAGACGGGCCGGAGCCTCCTCCTCGCTTCTTCTGTATACGATGTAGACTTCCTCGGCACCCAGTCTCTTGGCTGTCCTGGCTGCATCCATGGCCACGTTGCCGGCACCCACGACT
>JAFUDC010000163.1 GCA_017459345.1 Eubacterium sp. | reverse complement strand
TATGGATTTATAACCCATATCCTGGCATATTCCTGAGGCAATCTGAGAAACGAATGATATAGCCAGAAGTTTATATAGAATTCTTATATATGTCTCACTGATTTCAATCCTGCTGGTCAGATCATTGATAAAATCAATGATTCCATGAAAATCTGCCAGCAGATATCCACTGAGAATCAGACAGACTCCCAGTAAGATGAAAATACTGTATTCCTTTTTCACCTGTCCGGCTGCCATTGACAGGAGAGCACCGCCGACACCGATCAAGGCTATTTTTATGATTATCATGGGCTCCTCCTCTATAATGGCTGTTTATTTGTGACAAAACCGTCTGGGTGTCATAGATTAAACAGGTCATATATCTCTTCAAACAGGCTGCTGATGCAGGGTATAATCCAGGAAAGGACAATAAATAGCCCTGCCAGGCTGATCAGGAAGGCCTGCTCCTCCCGGCCGGATTGGTTAAGTACCTGGGCAAGGATCGTCACCACTATACCAACTGCTGCAATTTTAAATAGAAGTTCAATGGTCATAAGCGCTCCTGTTTATATAAGTATAATAATCGCCAACAGACTCCCGGACAGACACAAAACCCTGGACAGCCTGAGCCGGTCCCGGTACCTTTTTCTGGCATCCGCTATCATGGGTTCAAGAACAGAGGATATCTGTCTCATGTTCTCCCTGTGAAATATCATATCTTCCGAAATCAGCCCTCTTCCAATCTGTAAAAAAAGAGTAATCTCCTCCTGGGAGAGCAGATCTCCCATTGTCTCCTTCAACAGCTTTTCAAATAAGTCGGTAAACTCCAGCTCCGGTTCTATGCACAGGTTCTGCCTGGCCTGCTCTGTCCCTATAGATAGTTCTTCGTACATTTCCCTGAAAAATGTATTCCATGATGTTTTTGTTTCGGTGGCGATTCTGGCAAAGAGGTCAGGCAGAGGAAGGCCGGCGGCCCTGATCTCAGCTACTATTCTTCCAAAAAGATAATGTCCTTCCTGGAGGATATCTACATGCTCCTTCATCGGTAGAGTCAGCCGCTGACTAAGCATAAAGCCCACCAGGAGAATGCATAGGCTTCCTGTGATTTTCATCTTAGTGCCTCTCTTTTATTCTATGAGAACCTCTTCGTGATCCTCATAGACGACGTAGCATACTCTGCTCTATGATTTAGTTACCATATTGTATTCCTTTGTCCGTCCAGAACGATGACCGTTCTTTTCCCATTCTGGTCTTTATCAATCACCACATAGCGGTCAAATGGATCTTCCTTAAGATATCGGCCCAGGATCGGCCTCTTTAGGACATCATCTGCATTTTTCCCATGAGCGGTCATGAGCAGGCGGCAGCCGCTGCTGCGAATCAGACGCATAGCATCCACATCCTCTCTGCTGCCGACCTCATCCGCTGCCATAACCTCCGGACCCATGGCGCGCAGCATCATCACCATGCCCTCTGCCTTGGAACAAAAGCTTAGTGTATCGGTCCTTAATCCCAGGTCGGTGCAGCCGATCTCCCCACGCTCATCGATCACCGAGATCTTCCTGCCCCTGCAGCCGGATAAGCCATCAGATATATGGATTATGATATCCCGCAGGAAGGTGGTTTTGCCATAACCAGGTGGGGATATAATCAGCGTATCCATCAGTTCCTCCCCTTTGCGCAGCTTTTCAAAGAAAGAATCACTGCAGCCAGGTCTGGCATGGGCTACACGGATATTAAAGGAATGGACCTCCCTCACCCTGCGGTTTCCGCCATCCCCATATCCCATCCTGCCGCAGATTCCCACGCGATGACCTCCCGGGAGGGTGATGTAACCCTCCCTAAGCTCCTCTTTATAGGCATAGGTAGAATAATTGCTTATTTTCTGGAAAATAATCCGCAGCATCTCATCTGTCACAATTACATTTGTCAGAAATGTATCTGTTTTGAGGGAACCAGGCTTACTTTGCTTATCTTTATCCAGACAGCCGGAAATAAGCTGCACAGGCTTATTATGCCGGATGCGAATCTCCTCAAGCCGGTCCCAGGCTGCCGCCTGATTGATTGCTCTGGCAAGCTGCCCCGGGAGGAAGGGAAGAATCTGTTCAGATAGTTTTGCTGACATATGATGACCTCTTTTTCTAAGACTACAGGAAAGGCTCGTTTAACTTATATATATGAAACAAGCCTTAAGATATGAATGTTAAGATATGATTTTTGGATGATGGGTTTATTATTGATTTTTCCTATTATTTATGATATTTTTGTTGATGAGTAGAAGATCTGATTACGTTTCGGGCGTATCCTGGGGATCTATTGATATCTATCAGGGATCAGATTACTACTCTCTTTTTCTTGCAATATAAGCAGTAACTATATAAATCCGTTTCTTCTTTGATGAATTCACAGCCCCAACAACATAATATATCCCGTCAATACGCTTTGCTATTCTTATCATTGGTGAGGGATCCCCCTTTTCATCCAAATAACCTGTAGTGGTTATCCCTTCATATGTAATTTCATCAAAATTCATGATTACATAACCTATCCTTGCTAAATCATCAATACTCTTCATTGAATGATCCTGTTTCCCTTGTGCTCCATGTCGATTATTAATATGTTTGATAGCGTTAATATCAAGTATTACTCTGCTGCCTTCCACTTTCTTACCTGTCAATCTTTCTATAATTATTGATGCAGGTTTTGGCATAAAGGCAACTGTTATGTAGCTCAACTTATCATCCCCTTGTAAAACTCCCCTGACAAAATCTGAAACTTCAGGATCTACAGCAGCCTCATATTCTTCCATCTTTTTAATATCTCCTTTTGAGTAAATCATAAATCACCTCACAAAATTCTTTCACTATAAAAAAGGCATTCTAAATAATCTTCCGTACATATTCACACAATATAATATTGCGCATCCGAAATCTTATAAATTAGAATTACACATCCTATGATCCTAATTAGTATACATATATTACCATATTATGTCAACATTAGTATTTATTCCTATTTATGTCCATAGACAACAGATCATCAATCTGCTTAATTTTATTGCAAACCTACAAAAAATATATTAATATAGGGTTTATATAGGAGGAAAAAATATGATATCTACAAAAGGACGCTACGCACTGCGTGTCATGCTGGACATGGCCGAGAGAGATACAGATCAGTACATCCCTCTGAGGGACATTGCTGAAAATCAGGAAATATCTGAAAAATACCTGGAGGCAATTATTAAGCTGCTGGTGAAGGGAAAACTGGTGAAGGGATTGCGCGGCAAGGGGGGCGGATACAGACTGACCCGCCGGCCGGAGGAGTATACCGTCGGTGAGATTCTGGAGCTGACAGAGGGCAATCTTGCACCGGTGGCCTGCTTATCACCAGATGCAGATCCCTGTGACCGGGCGGATAACTGCCGTACTTTACCCATGTGGAAGAAGCTTGACAAGCTGGAACACGATTTCTTCTTCGGGATTAAACTGGATGAGTTAATGGAGAGGGATGCTTAACATCTTTTGCGGAAAGAATAATCTTTTTTATAATTTTTTCCGCAAGAATTTGGTAGAATTCAACGTTATCATATGTCCTACCCTCAGTTTTTTGGATGAAATAGCATTTTACAGAAAAAGCTCAAAAAACTGAGGGTATGTATTCTTATCTTCTCAGTAGGTCGCCCGCGTATTCTTCTCGGATACAGGCAGACCTTCTTCCTTTAAGGCATCGATGATGCTTCTCTTGTGTTCTTCCCCGAATGCCTCCATGGTGATGGTCAATTCCACGGAGCTGTTGCGGTTTACACTGACAAACTGGTTGTGTTCTAAGCGGATGATATTGCCCTGGGCCTTGGCGATGACGGCAGATACTCTGGTCAGCTGGCCCGGCACATCCGGAAGCAGGACGGAGATGGTAAAGATCCTGGATCTCTGGATCAGTCCGTTCTGAACGACAGATGCCAGGGTGATGATGTCCATGTTTCCGCCGCTTAAGATGGATACTACCTTCTTATTTTCGGCCGGCAGATGCTTGAGGGCTGCCACGGTTAAGAGGCCGGAGTTCTCAACCAGCATCTTATGGTTTTCCAGGATATCGAGAAAGGCAACGATAAGCTCGTCGTCTTCGATGGCGACGACGGAATCCAGATTTTCCTGAAGGTAGGGGAAAATGTTCTCGCCGGGGGTCTTTACGGCGGTGCCGTCCGCGATGGTGTTGATTTTATCCAGGGTCACCACATGCCCCTCCCGCAGGGAGGCTGCCAGGCAGCTGGCCCCAGCGGGTTCCACGCCAATGACCCGGATCTTGGGGTTGAGCATTCTTGCCAGTGTGGAGATACCGGTTGCCAGACCGCCTCCTCCCACCGGTACCAGGATAATATCTACTGTGGGCAATTCTTTGACGATTTCCATGGCGATGGAACCCTGGCCGGTGGCCACCTCCAGGTCATCAAAGGGATGTACAAAGGTATACCCATGTTCCTGGGCCAGTTCCAGAGCCTTATCGCAGGCCTCATCGTAGACATTGCCATGAAGGATGACATTGGCTCCTAAGGATTTGGTCCGGTTCACCTTAAGAAGAGGTGTGGTGGTGGGCATCACGATGGTTGCCGGGACGCCGAACTTCCTGGCCGCATAGGCAACGCCCTGGGCATGATTGCCGGCGGATGCAGTAATCAGCCCCCGCTTCTTTTCCTCATCTGACAGGGTGCTGATCTTATAGTAGGCTCCCCGTATCTTATAGGCTCCGGTCAGCTGCAGGTTTTCCGGCTTAAAATATACTTTATTCCCAGTGTTCTGGGAGAAAAAATCACTCTGGATCAGGTTGGTGGGGAGCACGACCTCCTGCACCCGCTCATAGGCCTCCTCGAATTTATCCAGAGACAGCTTATCAATCATCTCTATAATCCTCCTGATATTCTCATATGAATGTCACATAATGTCCTGCTGACAGGCTATCATCTGATTGTTTTTCTCAATTTCAAATTAATGATTACTGGCTGTCATCTTTTATTTCTATTTCATTCTCATCATTCATCTCTGACTCCAGGTCAATCTCCTCCGGATCATCATTCCTCTCAAACAGAGCATTGACAAAGGAATCCGGGTCGAACTTCTGCAGGTCATCGATCTGCTCTCCCACGCCGATATATTTGACCGGGATGCCCATCTCTGCCTGGATGGCTATGGCGATGCCGCCCTTGGCGGTGCCGTCCAGCTTGGTTAAGACGATGCCGGATACATCCGTCACTTCCTTAAACTCCCTGGCCTGGACAATGGCATTCTGGCCGGTGGTGGAGTCTAACACGATCAGGGTCTCCAGATAGGCCTCCGGGAACTCCCTCTCGATGACTCTTCGGATCTTGCCCAGCTCGTTCATCAGATTTTTCTTATTGTGAAGACGGCCGGCGGTGTCCACCAGCAGGATATCTGCGTTTCTGGACCTGGCTGCCTGGCAGGCGTCGAAGACGACGGCTGCCGGATCGGCACCTTCCTGGTGGGCGATGATATCCACACCGGCCCGGTGAGACCACTCGGTCAGCTGCTCAATGGCCGCTGCCCGGAAGGTATCAGCCGCTGCCATCATAACCTTCTTGCCCCTGTTCTTATACTGGGATGCCAGCTTGCCGATGGTGGTGGTCTTGCCCACGCCGTTTACGCCGATCACCAGCACAACCGATGTCTTATCCTCGTATTCATAGGCTTCCTCGTTGACATCCATCTGGTCCTTGATGATGTCAATGAGAAGATGGCGGCAGTCAGCTGGCTCCTTGATTCTCTGCTCCTTAACCTGGTCCTGCAGATTCTCGATGATGTTCATGGTGGTGTCCACACCGAGATCTCCCATAATCAGGATCTCCTCCAGCTCCTCGTAGAAATCGTCATCGATCTTGGAGAAACCATGAAAGATGGAGTCCAGGCCGGAGGCGATACTATCTCTGGTTTTGGTCAGCCCGCTGACCAGTCTGCTAAAAAATCCCATATTATATTCCTTTCAAATGTAACTGCCCTGAGTAGTTACTTCCAAATTAAGCTTCCAGCTCCTTATCAATCAAATCCACCGAAATCAGGGTAGATACCCCCTTCTCCTGCATGGTGATGCCGTATAATGCCTCAGCCGCCGTCATGGTTCCTCTCCGGTGGGTGATAACGATGAACTGGGTCTCCTTTGACAGCCTCTTTAAGTACCTGGAGAAACGGATGATGTTGGCATCATCCAGGGCCGCCTCAATCTCGTCTAAGAGACAGAAGGGGGACGGTTTCAGCTGCTGGATGGCAAACAGCAGGGCGATGGCGGTAAGGGCCCGCTCGCCGCCGGATAGAAGGAGAATGTTCTGCAGCTTCTTGCCCGGAGGCTGAGCCACAATCCGGATACCGCACTCCAGGATATTCTCCTCATCCATCAGCTGCAGGTCGGCCAGGCCGCCTTCGAATAGATTGGAAAAGACTTTCTGAAAGGCTGTCCGTATCTGGCCAAACTGGTCGGTAAACAGCTTGCGCATCTCAGTGTTAAGCTCGCGAATCATCCCCTGCAGGTGCTCTTCTGCCTTTATGATGTCATCATACTGGCCTTTCATGAATTCGTAACGCTCGCCAACCTCCTTGTACTCCTCGATGGCATTGATGTTGACGCTGCCCAGCTGGCGGATGAGCCGGCCGGTCTCCTTCTGCTGCTTGCGGTAGTCGGAAACCTCCGAACCCTTGATGGTATACCGCTGCAGGTCTCTGGCATAGTTGCTGGTAATTTCGTAATTGTCCCACATGTAGTTGATCTGGGTCTCCAGGGTCTCACGGATTTTCTCCAGGCGAGTTCCCATCCTGTCCGCATTCTTCTCCAGAACCAGGAGACGCTCGTTGTGGTCGGACAGCTCGGTAAATGCCTTATTCTGCTTTAGCTGCAAGTCTTTCTGCTGGTCCCGAAGGGCGGTCAGCTGACCAGACAGGCTATCGATCTCTTTGGTCAAAGCCTCGATGGATTCGTCAAGTCCGGCTATCTTTTCCACGATAGCCTCGTTCTGGCCGGAAAGCTCCGCTTTCTTCTCCCGGTTGTCCTTCTGGTCCAATGCAAGTGCTGCAAGCTCTCTTCTCAGACGATCCATCTCACTGCGGCCGAAAATCCTCTTCTGCTCTTCCTGGGAAATGTCAAGGGCCAGTACATTTCTTTCTTCTTCCTTGCCGTGGATTTCCTCATCCAAATCGGAAAGCTGGGCATTCAGCTGGTCAATGACATCATGATTTTCCTCGTGAAGCTTCTCCTGGCTTTCCTGCTCTTTTAGAAGTTCCTCCTTCTGGACGCGGATCTCCTCCAGCTGCTTTAAAAGAATCTGATGCTCCGCCTTTAAGGACCGGATGGATTTGGTCAGTTCTTCCTCCCGTCTGGCGATCTCCGGCAGCTGCTGCTCAAGGTCATGCAGGCGCAGCTTAGCCTGGGAAAGCTCCCGGTTCGAGGCAGCCAGCTTCTCATCCAGCTCCTCCCTCTTCTGCTGACAGGCGGCCTGCTCCTTTTTCAGAGCCTCAATCAGGGTCTGCTTCTCGGTCATCCGGCTCCGGCATTCCTCCACCTCTCTCTTCCGTCCCAGCAGGTTGCCGGAATGGCGGAAGGCACCGCCCGTGATAGCCCCGCCGGGATTCAAGAGTTCCCCGTCCAGGGTCACCAGGCGGAGGCTGAAGTTATTCTTTCGGTTCAACATGAGGGCATGGTCTATGGTATCCACCACCACCGTGCGGCCAAGAAGGGATACCACCAGGTCCTCATACATTTTCTCCGTTTGTACCAGGCTGCTTGCCACGCCGATCACCCCATCCTCCTCCAGGACGTAGGGGGAGATGGCGATATTTCTCTTTCTGATATTTGATAAAGGAAGAAATGTAGCCCGTCCCAGCCGGTGCTTCTTGAGATAGCCGATCATTTTCTTGGCAGTGTCGTTATCTTTCGTGACGATATTCTGGAGGGCACCGCCCAGGGCAATCTCGATGGCAGTCTCGTAGCGTTGGTCCATGGTCAGGATATCCGCCACCACGCCCAGAATGCCGGGGTTGGCGGCTTTTTGCTCCATGACCTGGCGGATGGAATTCTGGTAACCATCGTAGCGCTCGGATATATTACGTAAGGTCTCATAGCGGGATCTTGCCCGCAGGTATTCCTGGTTCTCCCTGGCCAGCCGGGTGGCGGCCTCCTCCTCAGCCGATACAGCCTCTGCCCTCTTCTTCGAAAGTTCCTGGTCACGGGCCTCCAGTGTCTGAACCTCTTCCTTAGTCTTTAAGTAATCTTCATTTAAATCCCGGGATTTATCCTGATGTCCCTTTCGCTCCGAGGAAAATGCAATCAGCCGGCTGTTGTACTCGGCATTACGAATATTAAGCTGCTCCTCCATGGCCTCGTAGCGGGACATTTTCTCCTTGGTGTCGGCGTCAGAGCTGATCAGGGAAAAGAGCCTGTCCCTCTTTCCCTCGGTCTCCTCCGTCAGATGGTCCTTGCGGACCCGGAGATTCTCCAGCTCCTGGTCTGCAAGCTCAAGCTGGTCTTTCTTTTCCTCGATGGCACCTTTCAGGGTCAGGTCATCCGATTCCAAAGTACCAAGGGCCTCTTTTTTGGCCTTCTCTTCTGCCTGGTCCTTTTCGTAAAGCTCGTCATAGTGGGCGATCAGACGCAGATTGGAATCCATCTGATGAGCAAGCTCCTGCCGCTCCGAATCCAGAGCATCCCTCCACTGACTCTTCTCGTCACGGGCTGCATTTACTTCGTCGGTCTGACCGGTCAGTTTCTCGACCTCCGACCTGATCTGATCATTCTTCTCCTTGATACTTTCGGTCAGCTGCCGGGTCTGTATCAGGTCCTTCTCTGTGATCTCATACTGCCGGGTCAGGTCCTCCTTCTCCTGGGTCAGCCTCTGCTGATCGTAGAGGAAGAGGTGGAGGTCCAGGTCCTTCTCCTTCTCCTTAAGCCGCAGGTACTCCCGGGCCTTCTTGCTCTGGCTCTCCAGAGGGCCCACCCGGGTCTCCAGCTCATTTAATATGTCGGTGACACGCTCCAGGTTCTGGTGCTCCTGCTCCAGAGACTTCTCGGTCACCGCCCGGTTCTTCTTATACTTGGCAATGCCGGCAGCCTCATCAAAAAGCTCCCGGCTATCCTCTATCTTGCCGCTTAAGATCTTCTCCACCTGGCCCTGGCCGATGATGGAGTAGCCCTCCTTACCGATACCGGTATCGTAGAATATCTCCACGATATCCCTCCGCCGGCAGGTGGACCCGTTGATCAGGTACTCACTCTCGCCGGACCGGTAAACCCGGCGGGCCACCTTGACCTCATCATAATCCAGGGCGATCTTCCGGTCCGCATTGTCAAATACGATGGCCACATAGGCAAATCCCAGGGGCCGCCGGTTCTCCGTCCCGGAGAAGATGACATCCTCCATCTTCGATCCCCGTAGCTGCTTTGCACTCTGCTCTCCCAGCACCCAGCGGACGGCATCGCCGATATTGCTCTTGCCGCTGCCGTTTGGTCCCACGATGCCGGTGATGCCATGAGGAAACTCAAAGGTGATCTTATTGGCAAAGGATTTAAATCCATTAATTTCGATACTTTTTAAATGCATGTTTTGTCTTTCCCGCGCAGCTGCAATATGGTCTGATAAGCCGCAATCTGCTCGGCCCCTTTCTTGGTCTTGCCGGTACCGGAGGCGTAAACCTTATCCCCGATGTGGGTCTCCACAGTAAACTCCTTATTGTGGTCGGGGCCGCTCTCCCTGGTCAGCACATAGCTGAGCTTACACTGGTCCTGGGCCTGAACCATCTCCTGCAGAATGGTCTTGGCATCATAAAAGAGGCTCTTATCCTCCACATCCTTAAGCAGATTCTCGCGGATGAATGCCCCTGCCTGGTCCAGGCCTCCATCCAGATAGATGGCTCCGATCACTGCCTCAAAGGCATCAGACAGGATGGAATCCCTCTCCCGGCCGCCGGTCAGGTCCTCGCCCCGGCTTAAAAGCAGATAATCTCCCAGATGGATATCCCTGGCGCAGATGGCCAGAGTATACTCACAAACCAGGCTGGACCGGAGCTTAGTCAGCTTGCCCTCGTCATGTTCGGGGTACTCTTTATACAGATAGTCAGAGATGGTAAGCTCCAGAACGGCATCCCCCAGAAACTCCAGTCTCTCATTGTTGGCCTTCTTATGGCGCTTGTGCTCATTGGCGTAGGAGGAGTGGGTCAGGGCAAGCAGAAGCAGGTTTTTGTTTTTGAAACTATAAGCAATCGTTTCTTCCAGATCATGGTATCTCATGGGTTTCATCACAGACACCACCTTTACTGACCGGAAATCGCAGAAGCAGAGCCGGAATCTGCTTTTTCTTTGGCAAACCGCTCACGGATCTTCTCGTTAATATTCTCTTCCTTAAAAGATACACACTGGAAGATGGCGTTCTTGGTTTCCTTGGCCGTGGAGCTTCCATGAATCTTCACCACAAGACCCTTCAGGCCCAGGAGGGGGGCTCCGCCGTACTCACTGGCATCAAAAGCCTTGAGTGTCTCCTTTAAAGCAGGCTTTACCAGCAGCCCACCCAGCTTGCCCCTGGTGGAGGACATCATGCCCTCCTTGATCACATGGATCAGGGTGCTGGACAGACCCTCCATGAGCTTTAAGATGACATTTCCCACAAAGGCTTCAGTCACGATGACATCGGCATCCCCCTTAGGGATATCCCTGGCCTCAATGCTGCCCACAAAGTTGATATCCTTAAGCTCCTTAAGGAGGGGGTAGGTCTCCTTGACCAGGGCGTTGCCCTTGGCCTCCTCAGCCCCGATATTGACGATGGCAACCCTGGGATTCTCTTTGCCCACCACATGCTCCATGTAGATCGCACCCATCTGGGCAAACTGAACCAGATGCTCCGGACGGGCATCCACATTGGCCCCGCAGTCGATAAGGAGGGCGACACCCTTCTCCGTGGGAATAAGGGGAGCCAAAGGAGCACGCTTAACCCCTCTGCCCTTGCCCACCAGAACCTGGCCACCCACCAGGACAGCACCTGAGCTGCCCGCAGAGACGAATGCATCACATTCCCCGGCCTTCACCGACCGCAGGCCCATCACCAGGGAGGAATCCTTCTTTTTCTTGATGGCCACGGCCGGGTGGTCATCGTTGGTAATCTCCTCCGTTGTATGGGTGATCAGGGTACGGGCCTTATCATATTCATATTTTTCAAGCTCCGCCTCAATCTTAGCCTGGTCACCAAAAAAATGTATCTTAATATCTTTTCGTTCATTGATGGCCTCCACGGCCCCCTTGAC
>JAFUDC010000022.1 GCA_017459345.1 Eubacterium sp. | reverse complement strand
TGATAATCCTTTCCCCAGCAGAACCTTCTCATCCTTGGTCCGCTCCAGATGGAAATCATAGGCCTTTTCCGGATGGAAGGTCTGTTTTTCCCGGTCAATGGAGGAAACATCCTTAAGGATGGCACTAAGGTCGATCCGGGCCTTCTTGCCGGCCAGTCCTTCTTTCTTCTTTAAGAGGTCAGTCCTTCCCACCAGCTCATCCATACTATGCACACCCAGCCGGGCCATATATTCCCTCAGCTGTCTGGCGATAAAGAGCATGAAGTTTTCCACATATTCCGGCTTGCCGGCAAAGCGCTTGCGAAGCTCCGGATTCTGGGTGGCAACGCCCATGGGGCAGGTATCCTCATGGCAGACCCGCATCATGACACAGCCAAGAGTTACCAGGGGTGCCGTGGCAAAGCCGAATTCCTCTGCTCCCAGGATGGCGGCGATGACCACATCCCGGCCGCTCATGAGCTTGCCGTCGGTCTCGATGATTACCTGATCCCTGAGACCGTTCATCAGCAGGGTCTGGTGGGTTTCAGCCAGGCCCATCTCCCAGGGAAGTCCTGCATTGTGGATGGAGCTTAGGGGGGCTGCCCCGGTTCCGCCATCATAGCCGGAAACCAGGATAACCTGGGCTCCCGCCTTGGCCACGCCGGCCGCAACAGTACCCACACCGGCTTCAGACACCAGTTTGACAGAAATCCTGGCCTGCTTATTTGCATTTTTCAGGTCATAAATGAGCTGAGCCAGGTCTTCAATGGAGTAAATGTCATGGTGGGGCGGTGGTGAAATCAGGCTGACTCCGGGTGTGGAGTGTCTGGTTTTTGCAATCCACGGATAGACCTTTCGTCCCGGAAGGTGCCCGCCCTCACCGGGCTTGGCCCCCTGGGCCATCTTGATCTGCAGCTCCCGGGCGCTGATCAGGTAGCGGGAGGTCACTCCGAAGCGGCCGCTGGCGATCTGCTTGATGGCGGAGCTCCTGTCCGCCCCCGTTCCGGCAGAAGCCAGCCGCTCGTCACTCTCCCCGCCCTCACCGCTGTTGGACTTGCCGTGCAGGTGGTTCATGGCCAGGGCCAGGGTCTGGTGGGCTTCCTCGGATATGGACCCGTAGGACATGGCCCCGGTCTTAAAGCGCTTGACAATCTCCCACTCACTTTCAACTTCCTCAATGGGAACTCCCTGGTCCGGATAATTGAAATCCATGAGGCTGCGAAGGTAGCCTGTCCGCTCCTCATCCACCATGGCCGTGTACTGGCAGAACTTGTCGTAATCCCCTTCTCTGGTGGATTGCTGCAGCTTGTGTATGGTCTCCGGCCGGTAGCGGTGGTGCTCCCCCTGGCTCCGGGCCTTGTGTCGGCCGGCGGAGGTGATGGAAAGCTCTGTATATAAACCCAAAGGATCAAAGGCTCTGGAATGCTGCCGGTCTGTCTCCTGGGCGATATCGGAAAGAGTGATGCCGCCGATCCGGCTGACTGTGCCGGCAAAATGCTCCTTAATCACCTCCGGGTCAATGCCGATGGCTTCAAAAATTTTGCTGCCCTGGTATGACTGGATGGTGGAGATGCCCATCTTGGATGCAATCTTTACAATTCCGTGGAGGATAGCCTGGTCATAATCCCTGGCAGCGGCATAGTAGTCCTTATCAAGCAGGTTGTCATCCACCAGAGACCGGATGGTATCGTGGGCCAGGTAGGGGTTGACTGCACTGGCACCATAGCCAAGTAAGGTAGCAAAGTGGTGGACCTCTCTGGGCTCCCCGGACTCCAGAATCAGGGACATGGCCGTACATTTCTTGGTCTGTACCAGGTGCTGGTGGACAGCTGCCACTGCAAGCAGAGAGGGCAGAGCCACCCGGTTTTCGTCCATACCCCGGTCGGAGAGAATCAATATATTCGCTCCTGCCTGGTAGGCCTTATCCACCTCCAGGAAGAGGCGGTCAATCACCCTCTGAATGGGTGTATTTTTATAATAAAGGATAGGAACCTCTGCCACCTGAAAGCCTCTCTTGCGGAGGCCTTTCAGCTTTAAGAGATCCAGATCCGACAGGATGGGATTATTGATCTTAAGCACCTGGCAGTTTTCCGGCTGTTCTTTAAGCAGGTTGCCGTTCTTGCCCACATAGACTGTGGTGGAGGTGACGATCTTCTCCCGTTCCGCATCGATGGGCGGGTTGGTCACCTGGGCAAAAAGCTGTTTAAAATAGTAAAAAAGAGGCTGGTAAGTATCGGACATGACCGCCAGGGGGGTGTCCACACCCATGGCCCCGATGGGTTCCTGGCCGGTCAGGGACATTTTCAGGATACTTTCGTAAACATTTTCATAGGTATAGCCGAAAGCCTTGTGGAGGCGGGCCCGCCAGGTCTTGTCGTAGGATTCCACCCTGACATTGGGCACTCGAAGGTCGGATAGAGAAAGGAGGTTGCTGTCAAGCCACTCCCCGTAGATTTCCTTGCCCGCATACCGCTGCTTGATTTCGGCATCTTCGTAGACCCGGCCTTCCCTGGTATCCACCAGGAGCATCTTGCCGGGATGAAGCCGCTCCTTCTTTAAAATGTGCTCCTCCGGAATAGGCAGAACCCCCACCTCGGAGGACAGGATCAGCCTTCCGTCATCTGTCACATAGTACCTGGAGGGCCGCAGTCCATTCCGGTCCAGGATGGCCCCCATGATATCCCCATCAGAAAAGAGGATGGAGGCCGGCCCGTCCCAGGGCTCCATCATGGTAGCATAATACTGGTAGAAGTCTCTCTCCTCCTGGGACAGGGTCTCGTTATGCTGCCAGGGCTCCGGGATGGCAATCATGGCCGCCAGGGGCAGGTCCATGCCGCTCATCATGAGAAATTCCAGTGTGTTGTCCAGCATGGCGGAGTCAGAACCGCTCTGGGAAATCACCGGCAGAGCCCGGATCATGTCACTCTCGGAGAAGGCCTCCGAATGCATGGTCTCCTCCCTTGCCAGCATTTTATCCGCATTGCCCTTGATGGTATTGATCTCCCCGTTGTGAACCATGAGCCGGTTGGGATGGGCCCGGTTCCAGGAGGGGTTGGTATTAGTAGAAAATCGGGAATGGACCATGGCGAGGGCCGAATCATAATCCGGATCGGTCAGATCCGGGAAGAAGAGCCGGAGCTGGTCCACCAGGAACATGCCCTTGTAGACGATGGTCCGGCAGGACAGAGACGGTACATAAGTATTATCATTGCTCTGCTCAAACTCCCGCCGCACCAGATATAGCCTCCGGTCAAAATCCAGGTCTGTCATGTCTTCCGCCGGTCTGGCCACCAAGGCCTGCTCTATGCAGGGCATGCATTCCCTGGCCTTGCTGCCCAGGATATCCGGCATGATGGGAACCTCCCGCCAGCCAAGAAAGGTAAGCCCGTCCTTTGCCAGGATGGTCTCAAACATCTTTTTAGCCTGAAGACGCCTCAGTTCGTTGTCCGGGAAGAAAAACATGCCCACGCCGTAGCTTCTCTCCTCTCCCAGACTGATTCCCAGATCGCCGCAGGCCTTCTTAAAAAATGTATGGGAAATCTGGGTGAGAATTCCCACGCCGTCACCGGTCTTTCCCTCGGCATCCTTGCCGGCCCGGTGCTCCAGTCTCTCCACGATCCTTAAGGCATCCGTGACGATCTCATGGCTTTTCTCTCCATGGACAGAGACAACTGCGCCGATACCGCAGTTGTCATGTTCAAAGGAGGGGTCATACATGCTGTGATTGCCTGTATTCTGGTTCATTTGCTTCACCTCTGTTTCCATATTTGATTTCTTTTTGTGCGGGTGAAATATAATAAGATTTCTCCAGATTCATATTCATGGAGTTCATCGCAAACCACGCCCCACTACGCTGAGCTAACTGCTAACTTCGACTAAGTCGCCGATATATTCGGGAACTCTTTCCTTATACATCGGCTCCTAAGTCTACGTAAGCAATGGATCTCAGCTTGTTCCGGCTAAAATGTTTGCTCATGCACTCCATGTATATGCATCTTTATTAAGATCAAACATCACCCGCACAAATTGAAGCTTTATTTATTTATGTAAACTCAATTTCTGAATTCAATCATGAAAACAGTAATTCATCGTAGGTCGGGTAGGGCAGCATGTCCTTTGGTATGTAGGTTTCTGCCGCATCCGCCACGGTCCGCAGGTCTTCCATGTCAAAGAGGAGGACATCGTGGCAGGCTTTGGCAAGCTCCAGAGAGTCTGTGATGCCTTCCGTCTTTTCGATATCTGCCCCCAGGCCAAGAAGCTTGTCGTAGATAGTGTCATAGTCGGCTGCTGCCTTTTCCAGCTGGGCTTTTTCTGCATAGGGCTTATCTCCCAGCAGATCTTTCTTGGCTTTCAGTGCCTTGGCCAGGGAGAGGGAATACTTCTCCAAGGCCGGCAGGAACTCATGGGCCACCATGCTTTCCAGGGTCTTAGCCTCTATGTGAATGATCTTCGCATAGTTTTCCAGGAAAATCTCGTATCTGGAGTCGATCTCGCTTCTGGTAAAGATGCCGTGCTTTGTGAAAAGCTCTATGTTCTTCGGACGGATGAAGCTGGGCAGGGCATCGGGTGTGGCCTTGAGGTTTTCAAGGCCTCTTCTCTCTGCCTCCTCGATCCACTCGTCGGTGTAGCCGTCACCGTTAAAGATGACCTTCTTGTGGTCCTGGATGGTCTTCTTAAGAAGAGCATGTACCTTCTCATCCAGCTCTTCCGGAGCGCTGTCCTTTAACTCCTCGTAGAAGCTTCTCAATGACTCTGCCACGGCAGTGTTCAGGATGACATTGGGTCCTGCCACGTTCAGGGAGGAGCCCAGGGACCGGAATTCGAATTTATTGCCGGTGAAGGCAAAGGGTGAAGTCCGGTTCCTGTCGGTATTATCCTTGAAGAAATGGGGAAGCACTATTGCGCCTGTCTCCATCTGTACCTTTCCATGTTTCTCAAAAAATGTATCATTCTCTATGGATTCCACGATGGCATTGAGCTCTTCTCCTAAGAAAATGGAGATGATGGCCGGCGGTGCCTCGTTGGCTCCCAGTCTGTGGTCATTGCCTGCGGAGGCGACAGACATACGCATAAGGTCTGCATAATCGTCCACAGCCTTGATGACTGCCATGAGGAAGACCAGGAACTGTAGGTTTGCATAGGGTGTCTTGCCAGGCTCTAAGAGGTTGTCTCCCTCGTTGGTAATCATGGACCAGTTGTTGTGCTTGCCGGATCCGTTGATTCCGGCGAAGGGCTTTTCGTGGAGGAGGCATACCATGCCATGCTTCTTGGCTACTTTTTTCATGATTTCCATGGTCAGCATGTTGTGGTCTACCGCAACATTGGTGGTGTCAAATACCGGCGCCAGCTCGTGTTGGGAGGGGGCCACCTCATTGTGCTTGGTCTTGGCCGGGATACCCAGCTTCCACAGCTCCTCATCCAGGTCATGCATGAAGGCTGCCACCTGAGGCTTTAAAGCGCCGAAATAATGGTCCTCCATCTCCTGCCCCTTGGGAGGCAGGGCACCAAGTAAGGTCCTGCCGGTAAAAATCAGGTCCTTTCTCTTCTCATATAGGGCCCTCTCCACCAGGAAGTACTCCTGCTCCGGACCTACCGTGGTGGAAACGCCGGTCACAGAGGTATTGCCCAGCAGGTGGAGCATCCGGACCGCCTCCCTTGACAGAGCGTCCATGGACCTGAGAAGGGGTGTCTTCTTATCTAATGCCTCCCCGCTGTAGGAGCAGAAGGCTGTGGGGATATATAAGGTTTTATCCTTAATAAATGCAGGAGAAGTGGGATCCCAGGCGGTATAGCCCCTGGCCTCAAAGGTTGCCCGCAGTCCCCCGGATGGGAAACTGGAGGCATCCGGCTCACCCTTGATCAGGGTCTTGCCGGAGAAGTCCATAATCACCTGGCCGTCTCCCATGGGAGTGATGAAGGAATCATGCTTCTCAGCGGTAAAGCCGGTCATGGGCTGGAACCAGTGGGTAAAATGGGTAGCTCCGTTCTCCACAGCCCACTCCTTCATGGCTACCGCCACTGAGTTGGCCACATCCAGCTCTAAGTGGGTGCCGTTTTCAATGGTCTTCTTCAGGGCCTTGTAGATGTCCTTGGGAAGCTTGTTGCGCATAATCTTGTCATTAAATACGTAGCTGCCGTATAATTCAGGGATGGATTTTTCGGGAATGGATTTACTCATAATATGCACCTCTCTTTTTTAGATGATTTTGCCGAAGAAAGTCTGGCCTGCCTGGTTTTCGGATGATTATAATACCCGGACAAACATGACTGTCTTTCCGCTAAAGACAAAAGAAAAAGGCACTTCGGGGATTGCTATCTCCAAAGCGCCTTTGCTTTACAACCAATATGATACACCTATTTTTTCTTTTGTCAAGGGGATAATGAAATTTTCTTTTTTATAAACTTCATTTTATGGGTATAAAACTAAGCTTTTACGGCTTATTTTGAATTGTAATCATGTTTTAATTTCATTTTTCCCAAAAAATCTCTTGACAAAATAAATCTCCGGGTGTAAAGTAGGAACCCGTAAGGCAAAGGCGTCTTGGAGGATACTTCAAGGCGCCTTTACTGCCGTAAAGGACAAGGACGTCCTGGAGCTCTTTATCAGGCTCCGGGGCGTTTTTCATTCCGCCGAATCCCGGGTTCATTGGTGGTGTAATTCCTTTATAGATATAGGAGAGAGGAGTAATACTTATGACAAATGAGATTCTGAAAATACTGGATGGTGAAATATTTGCGGTGTGGTTCCTAATCGGTGCCGCCTTTGTCTTCTGGATGCAGGCCGGTTTTGCCATGTGCGAGGCCGGATTTACCAGAGCCAAGAACGCAGGCAATATCATTATGAAGAACCTGATGGATTTCTGCATCGGAACCGTCATGTGGTTTATATGCGGCGCTTCCCTGATGCTTGGAGAAAATGTACTTCATGGCTTTGCGGGGGGCATGAGTTTCGATGTCTTTACCCATTACGGGACATTTGACTACTCTGCCTTCGTCTTCAACCTGGTCTTCTGTGCGACAACCGCAACCATCGTATCCGGTTCCATGGCCGAGAGAACCAAGTTCTCCAGCTATTGTATCTATTCTGCCGTCATATCGGCAATTATTTACCCGATCGAGGCTCACTGGACCTGGGGCGGCGGTTTTCTGGCTCAGTGGGGTTTCCACGATTATGCCGGTTCCAACTGTATTCACATGGTGGGCGGTATCTGCGCCATGATCGGTGCCTGGATGCTGGGTCCCAGAATCGGTAAGTTTGAGAAGGATAAATCCGGCAAGGTCATAAAAGTCAATGCTTTCCCCGGCCACAACCTGGTCATCGCAGCACTGGGCGTATTTATTCTCTGGCTTGGATGGTACGGCTTTAACGGGGCGGCAGCCACGGATGTTCCCACGCTTGGGTCTGTCTTCCTTACCACAACGGTAGCACCTGCTGTAGCTACTGTGGTCTGTATGATTTTTACCTGGGTCAAATACGGAAAGCCGGACGTTTCCATGTGCCTGAACGCCTCCCTGGCCGGCCTGGTGGCAATCACAGCCCCCTGTGATGTGGCGGACTGCGCGGGAGCAGCCATCATCGGCGCCGTATCAGGCCTTCTGGTGGTCTTTGGCGTCTGGTTTAATGACAATGTGAGTCACGTGGATGACCCGGTGGGTGCCGTGGCGGTCCACATGTTAAACGGAATCTGGGGAACCATCGCGGTGGGTCTCTTTGCAACAGAGACTGCTCCGGGATTCGCCGTTGCAGGAATCAGGCAGGGGCTCTTCTACGGCGGCGGTCTTTACCAGCTGGGCAAGCAGCTTGGAGGAATGCTGATCACCGGTCTTTGGACCGTCATCACCATCTATATTACATTTACCATCATAAAGAAAACTGTGGGACTACGCGTCACGGAAGAGGAGGAAATCACAGGCCTTGATACCACAGAGCACGGTCTGCCATCCGCTTACGCCGGCTTTGCCATCATGGATATCTCCAACTCCATGACCATGAGCGTTAATGAAAACACCAACCTGGGGGAGGACGATTACGATAAGGCGTCCCAGACCAAACGGGATGCTGCAGTGCCGGTAGTCAGAGAGGACCTGACCGGGATTCCGGAGATGACCTCAGGCATCTCCAAGGTGGTGATCATTGCCAAGCTCTCCCGCTACGACAAGCTCAGAAAGGCCCTCAATGCCCTTGGTGTGACCGGAATGACCGTCACCCAGGTTATGGGCTGCGGCGTCCAGAAGGGGTCCGGCGAGCGCTACCGTGGAGTTGAAATCGATGCGACTCTGCTGCCCAAGGTCAAGCTGGAGGTAGTGGTAAGCGCCATCCCTGTGGATGAGGTGATCGCCACCGCAAAGAAAACCCTCTATACCGGCCATATCGGAGATGGAAAGATCTTCGTTTATCCGGTAAGCAGGGTGGTGAAGATCAGAACCGGCGAGGAGAATTATGCAGCACTTCAGGATGTGGAATAAGAAGCCTTTTTTGTTGAGGTTGCTACGCAAAGAATATGTACCCCAGAACATTAGCAGAAAATAGTATATGCGATTAGAGGAGGTGTTCCCATGACAGCATTTGATCCCATATTATCCGGGATTCCGGAGATGGATCAGGCCCTCGATTCCATACGTCTCGGAGACAACGTGGTGTGGAGGGTGTCAAATCTTGATGAATTCAAACTTTTTATGGAGCCTTATGTGAAACAGGCTGTCAAAGATCAGAGAAATATCATCTATTTCCGCTTTGCCAGCCACGAACCGCTTCTTGAGGAGTGCCCGGAGATCAAGAGGGTGAAGATTCCGCTTTCTCACCGCTTCGAGACATTTACCGTGGAAATTCATAATGTGATAGAAAAAGAGGGCTTTGACGCATTCTATGTCTTTGACTGCCTGTCCGAATTACAGACAGCCTGGGCAACAGACCTGATGATGGGGAACTTCTTCCGGGTGACCTGCCCCTTCCTCTTTATACTGGATACAGTGGCCTTCTTCCCCATCATCCGGGGGAAGCATTCCTTCCATGCGGTCAATAAGATCCTGGACACCACCCAGCTCTTTCTGGATGTTTATTCGGACCGGGACCATGTCTATGTCCGCCCGGCTAAGGTCTGGAACAGGGATTCGGAAACCATGTTTCTGCCCCACATTTATGACAAAGAGAAGGGGACCTTCCGGCCCATCACGGACGGGGTCAAGTCCAGCCGTTTTTACCAGCTGCTGAGTACCTTTCAGAGGCCGGATGAAGAACAGTTTATTGATTCCTGGGACCGCTTTTTCAACACGGCAAAGGTCTTTTATGAAAACGACATGGATATGGGTGATTTCTGCAGCACCATGTGCAATGTCATGATGAGCCGGGACGAACGGATGCGGGAGATGGTGATGAAGCATTTTGGCCCAAAGGATTATTTCCGGGTGCGAAGCCATATGATCGGCACGGGCCTGATCGGGGGCAAAGCCTGCGGCATGCTTCTGGCCAGAGCCATCCTTCGGAATGAATCTCCCGAAACCAACCGGGTTCTAGAGCCCCATGACTCTTTTTTCATGGGCTCTGATGTCTTTTATACTTACATTGTGGATAACGGCTTCTGGGACCTTCGCATCCGCCAGAGGACGGAAGAGGGCTACTTTTCCCTTGCCGAAGAATTCGCCGGCCGTCTGATGACAGGAGTATTTTCGGAGGAAATGAAGAACCGCTTCAAGAGTATTCTGGAATACTACGGCCAGGACCCCTACATTGTCCGGTCCAGCAGTATTTTAGAGGACGGGTTCGGCAATGCATTTGCCGGAAAATATGAGTCCGTATTCTGCGCCAACAGGGGAACCATGGAAGAAAGGCTTCAGGAATTCGAGGATGCGGTCCGGACGGTGTATGCCAGCGTGATGAGTCTGTCCGCCCTGGACTACCGCAAGCGGAGAGGCCTGGATAAGAGGGATGAACAGATGGCCCTCCTGATCCAGCGGGTATCCGGATCCTATTACGGAAGCTCTTACATGCCCTGCGCTGCCGGAGTAGGCTATTCCTACAGCCCCTACAAATTTCTTTCCGACATAGATCCAAGAGCCGGCATGCTCCGCCTGGTCATGGGTCTGGGAACAGGGGCCGTGGACCGGACAGAAGGGTCCTATCCCAGGCTGGTGAGCCTGGACCATCCGGAGGCCACTTCCAGCACAACCATCAAGGAGAAGCACCAGTTTTCCCAGAGGAATGTGGAGGTGATGGATGTGAATGTGCATGCCTTAAAGCAGCTGCAGTTAAAGGAGATCCAGCCTGACCTTCCCCCCTACCTGGCCAACATCCTCCTAGAGCACGACTATGAAGTGGAAAGCCGCTTTCGCAGCCGTGGAATCATGCGGGATATCCGCTTTATCTCCTGCCATGGGATTGTCCGTAAGAAGGACCTCATGGAACATATGAAGACCATCCTCCATGTGCTGGAGGCGGAATATGATTATCCGGTGGATATCGAGTATACCATCAACCTTTCCGAGGACGGGGATTACTCCATCAACCTCCTCCAGTGCAGGCCCCTGCAGGTATTTAAGGATACAGGGAAGGTAGATATTCCCTCTGATCTCTCTGATGACAGGATTGTCCTGGAAACCACCGGCTCCTCCATGGGACTTTCCAGACATATACCCGTTGACCGGATCGTCTATGTGGATCCGGTGGCCTACTATTCCATGCCCTATGCAGATAAGCCAAAGACCGTGGACCTGATCCGGAAGGTAAACTGGCACTACCGGGGTCAAGGCAGGCATATGGTACTGATCGTCCCCGGCCGAATCGGGACCTCCTCCCCGGAGCTGGGTGTGCCCGCTGCCTTTGCCGACATCAGTGAGTTTGAAGTAATCTGTGAGGTGGAGGATAAGACCGTGGGATATAATCCCGAATTATCCTACGGCAGCCACATATTCCAGGATCTGGTGGAGGCAGAGATTCTTTATACCGCCGTCTTCTCCGGCAGCAAGACAAAGGTCTTTGACCTGGACAGGCTGAAAGACTTTCCCGATATCACCGACGAGTTTATGGAGGAGGGCAGTGACCTGCCGGAGGGCATC
The DNA here is from genome assembly GCA_017459345.1 of Eubacterium sp. Lineage (GTDB taxonomy): Bacteria > Bacillota > Clostridia > Lachnospirales > Lachnospiraceae > Anaerobutyricum. The sequence continues at coordinate 21,799 of JAFUDC010000022.1, read as the reverse complement.
GTCCACGTTTTCTCCACAGAAGGAACCGGATGTCAGTTATATCACGACCTGGAAAAGGAGCGGCTGGTGATGGTATGTTAATAAAAAGAGGGATAAAATGTATGAGTGATTGGATGAGCAAAGACAAAGTTCACGAGGAATGCGGTGTCATCGGCCTGATCGGGCCGGCAGGGGAAAATGTCTCTAAAGATCTCTACTTTGGCCTTGTGGCGCTGCAGCACAGGGGACAGGAATCCGCAGGAATATCCGTCTCCGACACAGACGGCCCCAAGGGGAACATAGAGACAGTAAAGGGAATGGGCCTGGTCAGCGAGGTTTTTCAGGAGGACGACCTTAACAGGCTCCGGGGAAATATCGGCGTCGGCCATGTCAGATACTCGACCACAGGGGAGAGCTCCCTGAAGAATGCCCAGCCCATCGCCATGAATTACATCAAGGGCAGTCTTGCCCTGGTCCATAATGGCAATATCATGAATGCCTCCGCGTTAAAGGAAGAACAGATGTACCGTGGACAGGCACATTATTCATCCTCTGACTCTGAAGTTCTGGCCTATGAGATCATCAGCCAGAGAATCCATACGGATTCCATCGAGCAGGCTGTTCTTGCCGCTGCCGCTAAGCTTAAAGGGGGCTATGCCATCATCGTCATGAGCCCCAGGAAGCTGATCGCCATGCGGGATCCCTTCGGCATCAGACCTCTTGTATTGGGAAAAAGAGAGGATACCTATATTCTTGCTTCCGAGAGTGCGGCCATCCAATCGGTAGGAGCTAAATTTATCCGGGATATCCTGCCCGGAGAGATTGTCACCGTGACGATGGGCGGGATACAGAGTAACAAGGCTTTCTGTCAGAAACAGGCAGCCCACTGTGTATTCGAGTACATTTACTTTGCCAGGACCGACTCCGTGATGGACGGAATCAGTGTCCGGGATGCCAGATTCCGGGCAGGGCAGGCTCTGGCAGAGAGAGATGCAGAGAGGGAGGCTCTGACTCCAGGACAGACTGGCGGCAGCAGTAAGGGCAGCAGGGTAGACCTTGTGGCCGGAGTCCCCGACTCCGGCCTGATTGCCGCGGAAGGGTATTCCTTCTCTTCAGGAATCCCCTATGCATCTGTTTTTCACAAAAACAGCTATATCGGCAGAAGCTTTATCAAACCAACTGACAGGGAGCGGAGAGATGCTGTCCATATGAAGCTCAGCGTCCTCCCCTCTGTGGTTTGTGGGAAAAGAATACTGCTGATCGATGATTCCATCGTCCGGGGGACAACCATGCGGGAAATTATAAAAGCCCTGAAAAAAGCCGGAGCAAGGGAAGTTCATGTGAGAATCAGCTCTCCCCCCTTCCTGTATCCCTGCTACTACGGGACGGATGTACCCACTGCCCGGCAGCTCATCGCAGCCGATCACTCCACAGAAGACATCCGGAAGAAAATCGGGGCGGACTCCCTGGCATATCTGCAGATAGAGGATTTTAGGAAGATGACCGGAGAATTGCCGCTGTGTACCGCCTGCTTTGATGGGAAATATCCGGTGAGCTGAGGAAAAGCTCACATAGAAGTCTCTCTCGTATACATTTTTATGAGGGAGACTTCTGATATTTTTACACTTTCATGAGGGAGTTATAATTAAATCTGGCACTTTTCATTACTATTAGTATACCAGTTTAACCTTAAGCCCCCGGAGATATTCCTTTTGCTCCGGACTGATCCGCCGGCTTTCCACGGCCTTCTGAATCGCCTTGTTGTGAGTCCATCCTTCCAGCTTCCTCTGCTCGATATATGGAACTGCAGCTTCATACTGTTTTGCCAGAGCGGTGGCAAAGTACCAGGCGATCATCATATTGATATAGTATTCTTCCGACCGGACTGCCGCCACCAGCCGTGGATACTCCGTATTAAAATCTTCATCCAGGAAATGCTGCATCAGCATCCCGATGCCAAAGCGTACGGTATAGGTCTGGTCAGACCTGATCCATTCCCTGATAAATGGCAGAAGCTCCGGCCTGTGCTTCCTGAAAACCTTTGGCGAAAGCTGATCGCAGGTCGCCCAATTATCAACAAAGGGCAGAAAGCGCCTGACCTGGTCCATGCACACTGCAAAATCCTTTATCTCTGAGATAAGGAAGGCATGAAGCTGGTTTTCATCAAAATAATAGTGGGGCAGATCCCGCAGAAATCCATTGATATCAGGATCCTTTATCAATTTCTTCGCCAGTTTTCGAAGCGCCGGTGTCCGAACACCAATCATTGAGTCCGGACTGATATTAGGAATCAGTTTTGACTGAAAGTCCCGATACCCGGTATCCTGTAATTCATAGAGTCTTTGTCTGATTTCTTCTGTAGTCATAATGGCTCCTCTTATCATTCTTTTCATCCATATCTAATACAGAGATGTTCGGCAAATCTGGGATTTAATTCGAGATTTGCCACCATAAAATTGATAGAATTTTGCATCAGGAAAGGACAATTACTTTTATTCCATGGGCGTCCCGACTTCAATCAGGTTGCCGTCCGGATCGTAGAAGCGGACCACCTTCTGGCCCCAGCTGTGGGTCATCAGCCGGTTCACATACTTAACATCCGGATAATAGCTTTCCAGCTTCTCCACAAAGCCCTCTATATCCTTCTCCTCAAAATAAAGCTCACAGGAATTGTTCTCGGGGATGATATCCCTGCCAAGAAAGTTCTTCCAGATCTTCTCGTCCTGCAGAACCAGGCCCTCTGAGAGGATCATATTCCCATCGTTATCCAGAATCATCTCCAGCCCGAACAGGTCCTGGTAGAACTGCCTGGATCTCTCAATTTCTTTAACGACAATCAGTACATTTCTCAATTTCATGATGAATGCCCCCTGTGTTTTCTTTCTTTTTTAATTTGTTTAGGCTCAGACTGACAATGGGATTATCCGCAGCATATTTTCGGTAATGGACAGATTATACAGCCCAAATCTTCAATTCAGTATTCCTATTCACATGTGGACGTGATACACGGCCTCATAGACAGTATCCAGCTGCTCGATCCGATCCTTCCACTCATCATATTCAGGACATGTCATACGCCAACTCAGACCGCAGCCTGCAGAGATCTGTGTCGGCAGGGGAATGATACGCCCCGGGACCTCCTTTGTCTTACATTCCTTTTCCATGGCCATAGCTGCAGTCGTTGTCTTAAATGTAATGATGATATAATCTTTCTTTTCTCGCATCTTTAACAGGGCTTGATAATCAGGGAAGCCTGACTCATCCTCTCCACAATCACATACATATTGGTGACCTCTCCAACCGCCAGCTTCTCGGTCAGGCCGTAATAGTTTAGGCAGGTTCCACAGGTCAGGATTTCAACTCCCTGGGCTTCCATGGACTGGATATCCTCCAGGGCGGGAGAATCCTCCACTGTCATCTTTGCACCTCCATTATAGAATAGAATCAGGGATGGTAAGTCATCCTGCTGGGACAGGGCAAAGAGAAAGCTCTTAAGCAGGGCCTCTCCAAGCTCATCGCTGCCGCCGCCCATCTTATCAGAGGAGATAACCACCACGGTATTCTTTCTTCCATCCGGAATACAGGCGATCCCTTCCTCTGCTGCAGAAGCTGTCGGATTTGCCGCTGTGCTATCTTTTGCTCCCGGTGCTGTGACTGCTGTGCGATCTTTCGCCTCTGCTACTATGCTAGTAGAGGCTGCCGAATTTGCCGGGTCCAAATCAGAACCTGCATCCACAGCCGGAATATCCATGACAACGCGAAATTCCTGGTCGGCAAGCTTCTCAGACCGCACGCCGTACCCCTTCTGTCTGGCCATCTTTGTCAGATTCTGCACGGAGATTTCGTTATCTACCAGAGTCTCAACCTGGCCTGCAGCTCCTTTCAGCTCTTTAATCGCATTTTTTGTCTTAACAACGGGAATCGGGCATGCATCGCCCATAGCATCTACTTTAATCATGTTATCTTCTCCTTATAATTATCAAGAACACCTCGGCGTTCTTGGCGCCGGAGGCTTAATCTCTTCACAATAGGATATCATTGCGCTGCCTTTGCACAGGTCTTAATAGTTATATCCTATTATTGCCCTCAACCAGAATCTCTATATCCTGCCTGTCTATTATCTCTCCAATCACCGCGGCAGGCAGCCCTGCAATCTTAAGCTCCTGGGTTAGTGCATCTGCCTGGCCGGCTTCCACCGCAATAAGCAGGCCGCCGGAGGTCTGGGGATCAAAAAGAACCTCTTCCATGGCAAAGCTCACCTGGTCAAAACGAACCTGATCACCTACATGATTCCGGTTCTTCTGTCCGGCTGCGGTGAGCAGGAATTCATCCGCATGCTTCAGCGCCTCTTTTATCACCGGAACATCCCAGGCCTGAATCCTGCAGGACAGCTTGCCGTCAAGCATCTCATGCAAGTGTCCCAGAAGGCCGAAACCGGTCACATCGGTGCAGGCATGAACCGGATACTTTCTGCTTATCTCAGCCCCGGTTTTGTTCAGAGTTGTCATGGAATCAACAGCCTCCTCCATGGCTTCCTCCGAGGCCTCTCCCACCCGGTTGGCAGTGCAGATGATACCCACTCCAAGCTTCTTGGTAAGAATCAGTTTATCTCCGGGAACTGCCTGATTATTCTGATAGACCCGGTCCGGGTGAATCACTCCCATAACCGAGAGTCCATACTTCACCCCGCTGTCTGCAATAGAGTGGCCGCCCACCAGGGTTCCTCCGGCCTCCATCACTTTTTCAGCCCCTCCCCGCATGATTTCCCCCAGGACATTCAGATCCATGGATTCCGGGAAGCATACGATATTGAGAGCCGTCTTCACTTCTCCACCCATGGCATAAATGTCACTTAGGGCATTGGCCGCTGCAATCTTGCCAAAAGTATAGGGATCATCCACCATGGGAGGGAAGAAGTCCAGGGTCTGGACAATGGCGGTATCCTCGGAAATCCGATAGACCGCCGCATCATCCTTGCTGTCATATCCGACCAGAAGGTTGGCATCCTCCGGCCCTTTGGGCAGCCGGGATAAGACCCGGCTTAATACTCCGGCTCCCAGCTTGGCCGTACAGCCTCCCCCGGTGCAGAAGTCGCTTGTGTTCGTTTTCATTTCCTATGCTCCTGTTTTATTCTTTCTGCTTTATCAAATCTTTTCTACCATCATTATTCATACTTCTCACATTACTCTATAATCATTTTATTGCTGTCTGATATCTTGCTAACAAGAAGACACTGCCATCTCCCGAACAGCCCGGATGATGACATCCGCTTCTTCCGTGCTGTTAAAGTGGGAAAAGCTTACCCTGACCGCCCCCTGTGAAGCCGTGCCCAGTGCCTGATGCATAAGCGGGGCACAGTGGCCGCCTGTCCGTACAGAGATATCATAATTCATGAGCAGGTCGTCTCCGATGACCCCCGAATCACAATCTCCGATGTTAAAGGTCACGATGGGACAGCGGTTTTTACTCCGAAAATCCCCATAGACACGTACTCCCGGAATATCCCGGATATTCTCATAAAAATACCAGGCCATATCCTGCTCCTGGCGGCGGATCAGATCCATGCCAGTCATATTAATATATCGGATGGCCGCACCCAGACCGGCAATCCCGTGTCCGTTAAGTGTCCCGGCCTCCAGGGCCGCAGGCATATCCTCCGGATGCTCCTTATGGAAGGTTTTAATCCCGCTGCCCCCGGTCAGCAAAGGACGAACCTTAACCCCCTTCTTTACATAGATGCCGCCGGTTCCCTGAGGTCCCATCAGGCTCTTGTGCCCTGTAAAGCAGAGGATATCAATATGCATTTCCTCTACATCAATATCAAAGACCCCCGCAGTCTGGGATGCATCCACGATGAAGAGGAGGTCATGACGGGCAGCAATTTCTCCGATACTCCTGATATCCAGGACATTTCCCGTAAGATTGGAGGCATGGGTGCAGATAATGGCCCGGGTATTGTCCCGGATAGCCTCCTTAAAATCAGCCGCATAAACCATTCCGTACTCATCACAGGGCAGAAGGGTAAGCTCCAGACCCCTGGCTTCCATCTCATAAAGAGGACGGAGAACGGAATTATGCTCCAATACCGTGGAGATGACATGGTCTCCCGGATGCAAGCTTCCCTTGATCGCCATATTGAGGCTGGCTGTAGAGTTCTGTGTGAAGGCAATCCTGGCCGGATCCTCTCCATGAAAGAACTCCGCCAGAAGACTCCTCACCTCATATACACTCCTTGAGGCCATGAGGGATGCATCATTGGCCCCCCGGCCCGCATTGCCCAGGGATTGCATGGCTGATACGACTGCCTCAATGACCTCTCCCGGCTTCGTCCGGGTGGTGGCAGCATTATCCAGATAAATCACATCTTGTTCCCTCCGGTCTATCATATCTCGTTTTCTCCGATATATCATGCCTCATTTCCTCGATATATCATATCCTGTTTTCTCCGATATATCATGTTTCATTTCCTCGATATATCATATCCTGTTTTCTCCGATATATCATGTTTCATTTCCTCGATATATCATATCCTGTTTTCTCCGATATATCATGTTTCATTTCCTCGATATATCATATCCCGTTCCTTCGGTATATCGCACATAAAAAATGAAATTCAATACCTATTATGGGCATGACCGGCCTACTTGTCAACTCTGTTTATCGAGTTTTCATACTCTCTCTTTTCCCTTCGGTACAGTTCACACTTATATTGGAAATAGTAAATCCCTCTTACGCAATGCTTAGAAGCGGGAGACTGCGACTGATGTTGAAAAATCCCTTTGCAGGGAGTTCTGGGAGATACAACTTCATTTTTGGGAAATTTTTATCGTAGATCTCGGATATATTCTATTAATCATCCTGCTTTTATCTACCACAAATCAGAATAAATAGGTAAATCTTAGATTCTCACGTCTGTTTTGGTGGATGATTCATTGATCTCCGAAGCCTTTTATCTACATTAGTGGATAAAAACTGCTTTAAACAGAGTTTTCATCTCCTACTACTCCGGACTTAATATTTCTGTGCCATTTTTCCGTTATCTTTACCATTTGAGTGAAATATAACTTAACTTTTTGTTTTCCACTTTAAAAGGAGCCGTGTCTGGCATGGGGCTGTTTCCAACCGACCTTAACACGGCTCTTTTTAATGGCATTATATTACATGAATGAGGCATCAATAGCTGATAGGACTTGTTTCGCTGAAAGAAAACATTTGCCGTTTCATTGTTTTTAACGGGGGCAAATGCGATCCTTAGCCATTTTTTCCTGACTCACGGATATTTGTAGATATTCCCTGCTATATGCCTGACACTCACCCCGCATCAATGGTGGATATCCCGATGGTCAGCTCCTCTAACACATCCAGAAGTACTTTCACCGTATCCAGGGAGGTCAGCATGGTGATATTGTTCTCTATGGCGCAGGCCCGGATGGCCACGCCGTCCTCGTAGTGAATCCCGGACAGGATGGCCCGGGTATTGATAACATAGCTGACATAGCCGGCCCGGATGGATTCCAGAATCTCCGTGCTCCCTTCTGACAGCTTACGGCGGATCCGGGTTCGGATTCCGTGGTCTTTCAGGAAGAGGGCAGTTCCGATGGTCGCCTCGATGTTAAAGCCCATGTCATAAAAACGCCGTACCAGGGGCAGGGCCTCTTCCTTGTCCTCGTCAGCCAGGGTTACCACCACGGTTCCGTAATTAAGAAGTCGGATTCCTGATGCTATCATGGCCTTATACATGGCCCGGTGGAGCTTCCTGTCATAGCCGATGGCCTCCCCGGTGGACTTCATCTCCGGGGACAGGTAGGCATCCATGCCGTGAAGCTTGGAGAAGGAGAAGGCCGGCGCCTTCACATAGTAGCGCTGCTTCTCGGCAGGATAACCCCGAGGAATCCCCTGGGCATCAAGGTCACGGCCCAGCATGACCAGGGTGGCGATATCCGCCAGACTGTAACCGGTGGCCTTGGATAAGAAGGGCACAGTCCGGGAAGATCTGGGGTTAACCTCTATGATATAGACCTGGTCTTCCTCATCCACAATAAACTGGATGTTGAAAAGACCTATGATCCCGATTCCCAGTCCAAGCCTTTTCGTATAGTCCAGGATAGTTCTCCTGACGGCGTCCGATATGCTGTAGGTGGGATAGACACTCATGGAATCTCCGGAATGGACCCCCGTTCTTTCCACCAGCTCCATGATGCCAGGAACGAAGACCCGTCTGCCATCACAGATGGCATCCACCTCCAGCTCCCTGCCGCAGATATATTTATCCACCAGGACAGGCTTATCCTCATCGATCTCTACCGCTGTTTTCAGGTAATGGACCAGGTCCTTTTCCTTGGCCACAATCTGCATGGCCCGGCCGCCCAGAACGAAACTGGGACGAACCAGAACCGGATAACCGATCTCTGCTGCCGCTGCAAGCCCCGCTTCTATGCTGGTCACTGCCCGGCCCTCCGGCTGGGGAATGTCAAGCTTTTCCAGAAGTTTTTCAAAGAGGTCACGATCCTCTGCCCGCTCGATAGCTGCACAATCAGTCCCGATGATGGGGACATTGTAGTCTTTCAGAGACTCCGCCAGGTTGATGGCGGTCTGACCTCCCAAGGTGACAATCACGCCAAGTGGCTCCTCAAAGCGGATGATATCCATCACATCCTCAGTACAGAGGGGCTCAAAATATAGTTTATCGGAGCAGGTATAGTCCGTGGACACCGTCTCCGGATTGTTGTTGATGATGATGGCCTCATAGCCGGCTTTCTGTATAGTCCAGACCGCATGGACAGTGGAATAGTCAAACTCCACCCCCTGGCCGATCCGGATGGGGCCGGAGCCCAGAACAATCACCTTATCCCGGTCGGATCTGACCGATTCATTTTCTTCTTCGTAGGTAGAATAGAAATAAGGAATATAGGAGTCAAATTCACCGGCACAGCTGTCGATCATCTTATAGACGGGGACAATGCCCTCCCTCTGGCGGAGAGCCTCCACCTCCTTATCGGTCCATCCGGATTTTCCAGCCTTTCCGGACTTTTCCCAGAGGAACCCGATCTCCCGGTCGGAGAAACCCATCCGCTTGGCATCCTTCAGGATGCCAAGGTCTCCGGGATGAGCGGAGAGTTCCTTTTCCATGCCGATGATTCGCCGGAGTTTCTCTAAAAAGAAAGCATCGATACCGGTTATCTGGGCGATTTCGGAAATTTCTTCCTCCATCCGCATCAGCTGGGCGATAGCATAGATCCGGTCATCCGTCCCGGTTTTTATATAGTCCTTCAGCTCCTGACTTGTCCATTGGTCAAAGCGGCTGTGGTGCAGATGATAGAGCCCCACCTCCAGAGACCTGATCCCCTTAAGCAGACTCTCCTCAAATGTCCGCCCCACACTCATTACTTCCCCGGTGGCCTTCATCTGGGTTCCCAGCTCATTGCTGGCCTCGTCAAATTTATCAAAGGGAAAGCGGGGCATTTTGGTCACCACATAATCAAGAGATGGCTCAAAGCAGGCCGGCGTGTTGGCAAGCATGATCTCATCCAGGGTCATCCCCACCCCAATCTTGGCAGATACCCGGGCGATGGGATAGCCGCTGGCCTTGGAGGCCAGGGCGGAAGACCGGGAGACCCTGGGATTGACCTCAATCAGGTAATACTGGAAGGAATGAGGATCCAAAGCGAACTGGACATTGCACCCTCCCTCAATCTTCAGAGCCCGGATAATCTTTAAGGCAGAGTCTCTCAGCATCTGGTACTCTTTATTGGTCAGGGTCTGGGAGGGGCAGACCACGATGGAGTCTCCCGTATGGATACCCACAGGATCCAGGTTTTCCATATTGCAGACGGTAATGGCGGTATCATTGCTGTCCCGGATCACCTCATACTCAATCTCCTTATAACCCCGCACACTTTTTTCGATGAGCACCTGGCCCACCGGGGAGAGCTCCAGGGCATGACCGATTAGATTTGTCAGCTCAGTTTCATTTTCCGCAAAGCCTCCCCCGGTGCCTCCCAGGGTAAAGGCCGGCCGCAGGACCACCGGATAGCCGATCTGATCAGCAATTGTCATGGCTTCCTCCGGGGAGGAGGCAATATCGGAAGGCAGCACCGGTTCCGAAAGCTCCTGGCAAAGCTCCTTAAAAGCCTCCCTGTCCTCTGCCCTTTCTATGCTCTCTCCCCTGGTACCCAGAAGCTCGGTGCGGCACTCCGCCAGAACTCCTTTTTTTAGAAGCTGCATGGCCAGGTTCAAACCCGTCTGTCCGCCGATACCCGGCAGGATGGCATCCGGCCTCTCATAACGGACAATCTTGGCCATGTACTCCAGAGTCAGGGGCTCCATATAGACTTTATCAGCGATGGAGGTATCCGTCATGATGGTGGCAGGGTTGGAATTGCACAGAACCACCTCATAGCCCTCCTCCTTGAGAGCCAGACAGGCCTGGGTGCCGGCATAATCGAACTCTGCCGCCTGGCCGATCACGATGGGACCGGACCCGATCACCAGTATTTTATGGATATCTGTCCTCTTGGGCATAGTTGTTTCCTCCTTATACCGAACTCAGCCCTCCCGGCTGTTACTTTTGCATATTCTCCTCGTTTTGGATGCTCCGGTCCATGCTTCATAATACCCGCAGCATCCCCACAAACTGATCAAAGAGCCCTCCGCTGTCCTGTGGACCCGGGGCACTTTCCGGATGATACTGAACGCTCATCACCCGGTCCGCCAGACAGCAGACTCCCTCCACTGTATGATCCAGCAGATTCACATGGGTCAGCTCCAGACTTGTATCTTTCAGACTGTCCTCATCCACTGCATAGGAGTGATTCTGGGAGGTAATCTCAATCCGGCCGCTGGTCAGGTCTTTTACAGGGTGGTTGCCGCCCCGGTGACCGAATTTCAGTTTATATATTCTGGCCCCATAGGCCAGGGAGATAATCTGATGCCCCAGACAGATGCCGAAAATGGGGTAACTGCCAATCAGTTTTTTTACAGTCTGAATGGTTTCCGGGACGTCGGCGGGGTCTCCCGGACCGTTGGAGATGAAGATTCCTTCAGGCTGCAGGGTTCTAATCTCTTGGGCGCTCGTATTCCAGGGAACAACAATGGATGTCACACCCCGCTTCTTAAAGGAACGCAGAATATTCTCCTTAATCCCGCAGTCAATCACAACAATCCTGTGCCGCTCCTGACCTGCCTCCACTACTTTCTTCTCCCGGCAGCTTACCAAGGACACCACATCCTTTGGCACGTCCCTTTCGGCAAGATTCCTAAGAGCTTCTTCTCTTGACAAAGATGCGTCACAGATCAGGGCCTTCCTGGATCCGTAATCCCAGATGGACCGGGTCAGCTTCCTGGTGTCCACTCCCCAGATGCCCGGGATATGAAAGAGCTCCATAACCCGGCCTAAAGATTCAACACTTCGGAAATTAGAAGGTCTGTCATTATACTCTCTGACAATCAATGCCCCGATGGAAGGCCGGTCTGTCTCATAGTCATCTGCTGCCATCCCGTAATTGCCGATCAGAGGGTAGGTCATGACCACTGCCTGGCAGGTATAGGAGGGATCGGACAGAATCTCCTGATAGCCTGCCATGGAGGTGTTGAAGACCAGCTCCAGGACCCGGTCCTCTTCAAAACCAAAGCCATATCCATAGTACTCCTGACCGTCCTCCAGAACGATTTTTCTATCATAATGTTTCTTATTATCCATCGTTCAATTGAACTCCATATTTTTCTTATATTTCCATATTTTCTGTTCGTATTCCTGACGCATATTTCCCATATCAGCCGATTACGTCCATGAATACAAAGTAGAATAAATCACTCCCCGCTGGCCCCGTAGTTGGACAGGACTCTGGCGGAGGGATCATTCACATCGCAGCCCTCCCAGGACCGGTTGGGCATCCAGAAATCATCCACCATCTGCGACTGGCCGGGATAGTACTTCTCAAAAATCTCCCGGTATAGGAGAGATTCCTTGGTAAAGGGAGCGGCATGGTCATATTGTTTACATTTTCCGGCGAATTCCTCATCGCTGTAGCAGGACTCGGCATAGTCACAGAGGTCATCCTTTAAGGAATGTCCCACCGCATCGGAAAAGGCCGCCTTCTCTCTCATGAGAATACTGTGAGGAATCAGGGCATCCTCCTCAAAGGCATGGCGCAGGAGGTACTTGCCGATGCCATACCGGTTCATCTTAAGCTCCGGGTCTATCGCCATGACATAGTCCACAAAGGCCAGGTCTCCGAAAGGCACCCTGGCTTCCAGAGAGTTGACGGAGATGCATCGGTCCGCCCGGAGGACATCATACATATGGATTTCCCGGATTCTTTTCTGCGCTTCCTTCTGGAATTCCTCCGCATCCGGGGCAAAGTCGGTATATTTATATCCGAAAAGCTCATCGGAGATCTCGCCGGTCAGGATGACCCGGACATCCGTGTTCTCGTGAATCCACTTGCAGACCAGATACATTCCCACAGAGGCCCGGATGGTCGTGATATCGTAGGTGCCCAGGGCTTTAATTACCGGCTCCAAGGCTGCGATTACATCCTCTTTAGTCATAATCACCTCATGGTGATTGCTGTGGATATAATCTGCCACCTCCCTGGCATACTTTAAGTCGATGGCATCCAGATCCATTCCAATGGAAAATGTCTCTAAGGGCCTGTCCAGATATTTCGCCGCCACGCCGCATACCAGGGAAGAATCCAGTCCTCCTGAGAGCAGGAAGCCTACCGGTGCATCTGCATCCAGGCGGGTGTGGATCCCCCGGATCAGGAGATCATGGATATGCTGACAGATATCATCTACATCTGTCTCCGAACTAATTTTTTTTGGATCTGCAGGAGACCGATAGGAGATAAACTCCCCATCCTCATAATAGTGTCCCGGCGGGAAGGGTCTGATGTCCTGGCAGATGCCCACCAGGTTTTTAGGTTCCGATGCGAAGATAATCGCCCCCTGCTCATCATATCCATAGTAAAGCGGCCTTATCCCGATGGGATCTCTGGCCGCAATATAAGTCCCTTTCTCCCCATCATAGATTACAAGGGCGAACTCTGCATCCAGCAGTTTAAACATGGACGAACCCAGTTTTTCGTAAAGGGGCAGAAGGATCTCACAGTCACTGGCACTGGCAAATGTATAACCTAATTCCATGAGATACTCTTTCAGGGAGCGGAATCCATACAGCTCCCCGTTGCAGATGCAGACATTTCCATTCAGATGAAAGGGCTGCATCCCTGCCTCAGTCAGGCCCATGATGGACAGCCGGTTAAATCCCATGAAACCATTGCCGGTATTATAGATCCTGGACTGGTCCGGTCCCCTGGATGCCGTGCGGGATAACATTTCCTCAAAAACTTCTTTGTCTGCCTGTGGGCTGCAATATGCTAAGATTGAACACATATTCCTCTCCCCTTTCGTTTTATTATTTTGCAAGAAAAAGGGGCCAGAACGTCCTAAAAACGTTCCAGCCCCATTGCTCTATGCCATTATTTCACTTATTTATGAATTTGTCAAGAGGTTTTCCTGCAAAATAAGTTGGGAAGGATTATTACCGCAGTATGTTCATTTTGTTCTTGTATCAGCTCCTCCGTGCTCTGACGATCACTTTCAATATCTCCCGGTAAACGGCAAAGAGTACTCCTGCCACAGGCCATACGATCCAGGTGAAATCCCAGCGGTTTGTTACAAAGCTCCAGCACAGATAGACAGCAAGAGCAATGGCCCAGTAGATGCCATCATACCGGCCGATCTTCTTGTTCATTCTGGTGTAGTCACCCTCCTCCAGGAGCTTCTGGTAACCACCCTGCCTGATGGAGGTCAGCACGATCATCTTGACGCCCACTGCCACCATGGCAAGCATAACGGCAACACCCACAATGGGAAGCAGGTCTGTATTATTGGAATAGTGGACAAGCTGAAGCATCAGCAAGGGAATCGCTGCAATGACACACAGCATGATGCCGACAATCAGAAGCCTGCTGTGGGTCTCCGCATAGGAGGACATACGCTCCTTGACCATACCGGTCACCCCATATTCTGTATCTATATAAGAATTCTCCAGATAGTCAAAGGGCTTGCCCCTCATGCCTGCCATCAGGAATAAGGCAACCGCGCTTGATACTATAATCAGCAGCAGAATGGTTCCACCAATTTCGGCTGTAGTTTCTCCAAGGGATATCATTCCTATCTCTGACATCCCTGTTAACAGGATCAGTAATATGGGAGACAGGATGCATAGCATCACTCCGGTTGAGATATGTCCGGCTGCTTTCTCATTATGGAGAAGAAATGCATTGGCCTCCTCCATGGAGACGGACCTGACGGCATCCTCATTCTCAATCTCAACAGGTACGGTGTCTGCCACCTGCATCTCTTCGATATCATCCCTCAACAGGTAATCTGTACTCACCCCGAAAACCTCCGACAGGAGGAGGATCTTCTTCATATCCGGTATGGACTGGGCACCTTCCCATTTGGACACCGACTGTCTCGATACGCCAAGCTTTTCCGCCAGCTCTTCCTGAGACCAGCCGTTCTTCTTTCTGTTCTCAATAATCTTGTCTGCTATAATCATATTTGCCTCCTTATAATCCTTACGATAACTTAGGTGATTGCGAAACTCGTATCTGGCTCGAAAAATGATTCCTAAAGTAAGACACCAGTGTTCTTTTGTGCCTTGATTATAGCATAAAGGAGGCCTTACACTCCACCAATCCTGCTTATCAATCTGTCAACCAGGAGTTGCAAAGCCCGATATAAGGAGTTTTTCGTTCAGGACTCTGCCGTCACTTCCCTGACAACGGATATATCCAGCTCCGATTGACTTTCAAATTTGATTTTTGCATTCAACTCCCGGCAGGTCTGGATAATCAGATACAAAGCAATGATAAATGTCAATATATCCGACACCGGCATGGAATAGAGGACACCGTCCAGCCCGAATAATCTCGGCAGGACAAGTGCAAAGCCCACACCGAAAACAATCTCACGAATCATGGACAGGGCGGTGGACTCCACAGCTTTTCCCATGGCCTGGAGAAAGATAAAGCAGGCCTTGTTCACACAGGCCAGTACCATCATGCACAGATAGATCCGGAAGGCATGGAGGGCAAACTCTGTATAGTAGGCACTCTCATTGGCTGCACCGAATATGGCAATCAGCTTGCCAGGGAACAATTCCACGATAAGCAGAGCCACAGCCCCCACCAGGGCTTCTGCCGTCAGAAGCTTCGTGAACAGAGCCTTCACTCTGCCTGCAAGACCGGCCCCCATGTTATAGCCAACAATGGGTATGCAGCCGGCTGCCATGCCCACTACAATGGAGATGACAATCTGGAAAAACTTCATGACGATGCCCACCACTGCCATGGGAATCTGGGCGTACTGGTCCTGGCCGAAGATTGGGTCTATGGCACCATATTTACGGATCATGTTGTTGATGGCCGCCATGGCTGCCACCAGGGAAATCTGGGATAAGAAACTGGTGATTCCAAGAACCAGGGTTCTCCTTATCACAGGTGCCACCAGCCGGTAATCGGCAAGCTCCGGCTTAACCTGCTTCATATGACGGATATACCAGACAGCCAGGAGAGCCGTCGCTACCTGGCCGACTACTGTGGCGACGGCAGCTCCCATCATGCCCCACCTGAAGACAAAGATGAAGATCGGATCCAGGATGATATTAATTATCGCCCCTGCCAGGGTCGATGCCATAGCGAAGCGGGGACTTCCGTCAGCCCGGATTACCGGATTCATGGCCTGGCCGAACATGTAAAAGGGAATGCCCAGGGTGATGTAGAAGAAATATTCTTTCGAGTGATGAAATGTCTCCTGATTTACGGTTCCCCCGAACATGGCGATAATCTGATTGCAGAAGATCAGATAAATGGCTGAAAGAACAAGGCTGACCGCAAGTACTACGACAATGGAGTTTCCCACGCTCTTCCTTGCCCGGTCAGCCTGCTTCATTCCGAGAGAAAGACTTACATAGGCACAGCAGCCATCCCCCACCATCACGGCGATGCCCAATGCAATCACGGTCAGGGGAAAAACTACTGTATTAGCCGCATTGCCAAAAGACCCCAAATAGGACGCATTAGCAATAAATATCTGATCGACGATGTTGTAAAGGGCGCCCACCAGAAGGGATATGATGCAGGGAATCGCATACTTCCCCATGAGAGCACCAATGGCCTCCGTGCCCAAAAACTGATTTTCATGATTGTTCATAATTATTTACCTCCAAAATAAAAAAAGTGCAGCAGGCACTGGAATTACGCAGTATCTGCTACACGATACATTTACGGTACCAAATATCCAAGAAAAATGCAACGGACATTTTGCACAAACATTTTTTATTGGTATATAGAAAATCCGGCCCATTTATGATAAAATCAGTTCAACATCCGTCGAATCCACCGCCCAAGGCTTTGTTTAAGCGGCGGGTTATCAGTATTAATAGAAATTGGAGATGAACCACCATGACAAGAGCGGATACATATTTGATCAATGATATAAAAAATATAAAAGAGAACGGCTACCAGGACATCAACCCCCGCCCCAGATATGCAGACGGGACACCTGCCTACACCATCTCGGTCAACCAGGTCCTTCGAAAATATGATTTGAGCAAAGGAGATTTTCCCTTGCTGACCCTTCGTCCCATCGCCATAAAGACCGGCATCCGGGAGATTTTCGCCATCTATCAGAAGGGCACACATGTGCTCTCTGAGATGCGGGATATGGGCATCGGCTGGTGGGATGACTGGGATATCGGAGACGGCACCATCGGGCACCGCTATGGTTATACCGTATCGGAATATGACCTGATGCGCAAGCTTCTTGCCGATATCGAGAAGGACCCCTATGGACGGAGGAAGGTCATGTCTCTCTGGCAGGAGAATGACCTCAGGGAGACACCAGGTCTCGCCCCCTGCGCCTTCCTTACCATGTGGAATGTAAGAGGGGAATATCTCGACATGACCCTGGTCCAGCGGTCCGGTGACATGCTGACTGCCTCGGGCGCCGGCGGCATCAATGAGGTTCAGTACGCCGCCCTCCTCCTGATGGTGGCAAGACACACCGGTTATCAGCCCGGAGTTTTTGTCCACTATGTGCAGAATGAGCAGATTTATGACCGCCACTATGAGCAGGCAGATGAGCTCATCCGCCGCTACGAAGAGAAATGTGCTGCGGAAGAAGGGCAGGCAGAAGCCCGGCCGGCCCTGATTCTTAAAGATTCGGCAAAAGATTTCTTTGAGATGACAATCGATGATTTTGAAGTGAAGGATTATAATCCTGTTAAGCCCCAGCTTAAATTCGAGCTGGGGATATAAAAAACAGGTTAATAAGGTCGATTTCGTAATATGACACCTATATAATTAGCTTGACCCCGGCATTCTTCACAGAATGCCGGGGTCAAATCAGTTAATCGTTATAAATCAAGGCCATGAAGACCAGGTTGTCCGTATCTGATGCATTATCCAGGGAGTGCCACTGGCCTGGCAGGATGGTACAGACATCTCCCGGGAACACGTGGGTCTTGCTTCCGTCATTATCCGTAAAGATTCCTTCTCCCTCCAGGATAAAGTAGGGTTCGGTCTCATGGACATGCTGATGCCAGCCTACATAAGATCCCGGGGGAAGCTCAATCTTTGCATACATTCTTCCGTGCCCGTACAGGTCCTCCTTGGGGACGATATGATATACATTAGCAGGGCCTTTGCCATTGCCAAGACCTTCTCTTACCTGAAGTATAGGTTTTCTTACCATGGATATTCCTCCTTTTGTGCTCAGATTATTTTTCATATCTATCATAACACAAGGGATGCCGGTTTGGCATCTTTTTTTTGGAATCTGGACAGCAATCCAGTAATGGAAAAATATTATGACTCAATCTTTATCCCCGTCACCACATATCCGGCTCCAATCACTGCCCCGGATAGTTCTTCCTGGTCCGGGGGTCTTTTGCTCAGCACTTTTGCCCGACGGTCTGCGATGCTCACACTGGCCCAGGTTCCATCCAGGCTGTTCAAGGCATTCTCCACTCTTCTGGCGCAGTTGTCGCAGGTCATGCCACCGATCTCCAGTGTCGCCTTGAAGGGATAATGACTCTTATCCCTGTCCTCTACACCCTGTTTCTTGACCGTTTCTTCATGCTCAGGGCAGCATCCGCCGCCCTGTCTTGACTTTTTCACCGTTTTCCTCACCGCCCATATAATCAGGGCAGCCAGGACTATGATAATCATTGCCTGTATCATCTGTTCAGCGCTCCTTTTCATAAACCATCCCAGGTAAGCCTATTTGTACAGTGGATTCTCTTTTGCTTCGTAAACATGGCAAGATCCGGCTCCTTCCGCCGCACGATCTGATTCTCCAGCACAGCTTCTTCCCCCGGCGTCGCCTCTGTCATGGATGCAGGCGCTGCAGTGGGCACAGCTCCCCAGGCAGCCTTTACCGCTGCGCCTGTTCAATATAATCCTTCGAACCGCCAGGACCAGGGCAGTTCCTAACAAAAGAATGATAATAATATCATATATATTCATACTAATCCCTCAATTCACTCTCATATCCCCAATGCCAGCCCGAACCCGTGCATGATAAAGGCGGCCAGCCAGGCGATCAGGCACTGCCAAACCACCACGTTAACCGCCCATCTGGTTCCAAGCTCTCTCCTTATGGATGCAACGGCTGCCACACAGGGGGCATACAGGAGAGAGAACACCAGCAGGCAGGCTGCCGACAGGGAGGACAGGGCAGTCTGGACGCCCTGGCCGAAGAGAACCTCCAGGGTGGATACCACACTTTCCTTGGCCATGAATCCTGCGATCAGGGAGGTGCAGATCCTCCAGTCTCCCAGTCCGATGGGACGCAGAAGAGGGGCCAGGAATCCGGAGATCAGGGCAAGGATACTGTCTTTGGAATCTGTCACCAGATGTAGGCCTAAGTCAAAGCTTTGCAGGAGCCAGACCACAATGGTAGCAATCAGAATCACGGAGAATGCCTTCTGCAGGAAGTCCTTGGCCTTCTCCCAGAGGAGCTGGGCGACATTCCTTGCACCGGGCATACGGTAGTTGGGCAGCTCCATGACAAAGGGAACTGCCTCCCCTTTAAAGAGGGTGTTGCGGTAGAGCAGGGCGATAAAAATCCCAGTAATAATTCCCAGCACATAGAGGCCGGTCATGATCAGTCCCCCCTGCCCCGGGAAAAATGCACTGACAAAGAAGGCATAGATGGGCAGCTTGGCCGTGCAGCTCATAAATGGTGTGAGGAGTATGGTCATCCTCCGGTCCCGCTCACTGGGCAGGGTCCGTGTGGCCATGACGGCAGGAACCGTGCAGCCGAAACCAATCAGCATGGGCACGATACTTCTTCCGGACAGGCCGATCTTGCGCAGGAGCCGGTCCATGACGAAGGCCACCCTGGCTATGTAGCCGGAATCCTCCAGCAGGGAAAGGAAGAAAAAGAGGGTCACGATGATGGGCAGAAAGCTCAGCACGCTGCCCACTCCTGCAAAAATACCATCGATAATCAGGCCATGGAGGGCCTCGTTCACACCTGCTGAGGTCATGGCCTGGTCAGCCGCACCGGCCAGAGCATCGATGCCGGTCTCCAGCAGGCCCTGCAAAAAGGCTCCGATTACGTTAAATGTCAGGTAAAAAACCAGTCCCATGATGCCGATAAAGGCCGGGATTGCCGTATATTTGCCCGTAAGAAAGCGGTCAATCTTCTCGCTGCGGACCCGCTCCCGGCTCTCCACCGGCCTGGTCACCGTCTGCCTGCAGACCTTCTTAATAAAGGCAAAACGCATATCTGCGATGGCGGCGCTCCGGTCAAGGCCCCGCTCCTCTTCCATCTGCAGGACGATATGCTCCATGGTCTCCTTCTCATTCTGCGTCAGCATAAGCTGGGATATCACCAGCTGATCACCCTCAATCACCTTGGTGGCCGCAAAGCGGACCGGAAGACCATATTTTCTGGCATGATCCTCAATCAGGTGGGATATGGCATGGATACAGCGGTGTACAGCTCCGCCATGGTCGCTCTCATCACAGAAATCCTGCCTTCCCGGCCTTTCCTGGTACCTGGCGATGTGAACGGCATGGTCAACCAATTCATGAATGCCCTGATTTTTCGCAGCGGAGATGGGAATTACCGGGACACCCAGCTGCCGTTCCATCTCGTTGACATCCACCGACCCTCCGTTGGCTGTCAGCTCATCCATCATGTTGAGAGCCACCACCATAGGGACATTCATCTCCAGAAGCTGCATGGTCAGATACATATTTCTCTCTATATTGGTGGCATCCACGATATTGATGATGGCCTTGGGCTTATCATGGATGACAAAATTCCTGGATACAATCTCCTCATTGCTGTAGGGTGACATGGAATAGATACCAGGCAGATCAGTGACCAGGGTATCCGGATGCCCCTTAATGGGACCATCCTTCCGGTCCACCGTCACGCCGGGAAAGTTGCCCACGTGCTGGTTGGCACCGGTAATCTGGTTGAAGAGGGTGGTCTTACCGCTGTTCTGGTTTCCCACCAGAGCAAATGTAAGCCTGGTCCCTTCCGGAAGCGGGTCTCCGCTGCCCCTGGGATGGTATTTCCCTCCCTCGCCAAGTCCGGGATGCTCAGACCGGCCTCTTTGTCTGTCACCGGCTTTTCCCTTATCCTCCTCAATCTCATGCTTAATCTCCTCGATCTCAATCTTAGCTGCATCATCCAGGCGGAGGGTAAGCTGGTAGCCGTGGATCATCAGCTCCACAGGGTCTCCCATGGGGGCGTACTTGACTACCGTGACCTCAGCCCCCGGGATCACACCCATATCCAGGAAATGCTGCCGGAGGGCCCCCTGGCCGCCCACTGTTCGGATGATTCCGGTCCTTCCCAGTTCCAGTTCTCTTAATGTCATTGCAAGCTACCTCGTTTTTTCTTCATTCTTTTTTTCTCTTTTGTATTCTTTAACTCACATCTGAACTTTTTATCAGAGTGTTCAACTTTCGTCTTCTGTTGAAACCTTTCGTCAGATTCTTTTATCAAAATCTTTTATTAGAAGTTTTTTGGTTAAAAATATATCGCCCGAACTTCCCGGGCGGATACTTCCCTTTTTTAAAAGCTGCGCAATATATGCCGGAAGCCAGCTAAGGCTGCCAGGCTTTTTACACTCCCGCATAGATCTCGGATTCTGTCACCAGCCGAAAGACATCCTCCATGGTCTCAATCATACCAAGAGCCCTCTGCTCTCCCAGCAGCTCAAGAAGAGCGGAATGCTCTTTCACCATCTGCCGGTAAATCTTCCGGGCCCGGTCCCTGCCCTCAGAGGTCAGCTCTACATATACCCTTCGCAGGTCTTCCGTATTCTGGGTCCGCAGAATGTATCCCTTGTTCTCAGCCGATTTAAGGATATTGGCTACCCGGCCTGTGGTCAGCTGAAAATGGTCTGCGATATCCCTGGATGTCACCTTATCCTCTCTGGTATCCAGCCAGATCAGAAGGCTATCCTCCCCTTTGGACAGGAGAAGACTCTGCATCCGGTTCATGATCCCTGCATATCGAATATGTACCTGACATATCTCTTCCGACAGTTCTGTATAATCCATCTATAACTCTCCTTAGTTGCTTCCATCAAAAGTTAGTATACTCTAACATTCGAATGATGTCAAGTCTGTTCTTAAGTCATGATAGCGTAAACTTACTGTAGGATTTTTGAGGATAGAGTTACCCTCTGGATTATAGTTTTAGATAGTTTTTTGAAATGCTGTTAGAAGATAACACACTGTTATCATTCTTACGCTACCATATCCTTTGTTCCACGTCAAGT
>JAFUDC010000162.1 GCA_017459345.1 Eubacterium sp. | reverse complement strand
TTACAGTGACTTTGTCCCCACAGCCTATTCTTCTGAAGATATGGCCAGGGCCCTGCTGCCCCATCTGACCGGGGAGGATAAGGTGCTGCTGCTTAGGGCCGAGGAGGCCAGCCCGGTACTGCCGGAAGCTTTTGAGAAGGCGCATATTCCTTACAGGAACATTCCTCTCTATCACACGGTCCGTGACCTCCGCAAGGCTGAGGAGCTTAACCGTCTCATTCAGACGGCGGATTACATTACATTTGCCAGCTCCAGCGCGGTAAAGGGATATAAAGCCATGGTGGAGGATCTGTCCGCCTTCAGGGGCAGATATATCAGCATCGGGCCGGTGACCACGAAAACGGCCGAAAGGATAGGCCTGTCCATAGAAAGGACTGCGGCAGAATACACTGCCCGGGGGATCGTGCAGGCAATTCTTGAGGATGCGGCAGAGGGTAATACCTGATTGTAATAGGGACGTCTGCAGAGATGACGTTCCCGGGAGCTTTTAAGATATGAAAACACAAATCAAACGTTTTTTGCTGACCCTGGGTTTTATGACCAGGATTCCGGTTAATGTAGACCTGGGCGAGGTGAAGGATGAGGATATGCATAAAGGTTTTCTCTACTACCCGGTGGTGGGCCTGATTATCGGCCTGTGCGATATGGCCGTCTACCTGTTGGTGGTACAGATCCTCCCGGAGATATTCGGGATTATATTTGCACTTTTGACCAATTTCTGCATCACCGGAGCCTTCCATCTGGACGGGCTTTGTGACACGGCAGATGGAATCTACTCCGCCAGGACCAGGGAGAGGATGCTGGAGATCATGAAGGACAGCCGTATCGGTACCAACGGGGCCATTGCCATGTGCTTTGATATCCTCCTCAAGCTTTCCGGCCTGGTCAGCTGTGATATGAAGTGGCTGATGATCCTCATGATGCCCGTGGCAGGAAAGATGGTCCAGGGGGCTATTGTCTACAAGGCCATCTATCCCAGGGAGAAGGGGATCGGCATCTACGTGGGCACTGTGGATCTGCCTACCGTCATCGGGACCATGATCTTCGGGCTGATATTTATGGGAATAGCCTACTCCTGGTGGGGACTGCTTATGTTTGCGGTCCTTTTCGGGTTCGCCTGGCTCTTCCGGGTTTACATCACCGGGAAGATCGGCGGGATCACCGGCGACGTGATGGGTGCAGGAAGCGAACTGTCCGAGGTACTCCTGCTTCTGCTGGTTCTGGTTATCAGCCGCTTTGCAGGATTCCCGGATGGGATATGGAGTTATGTGATATAACAGATAAAAAGGGAGAGTAATACATGTCATTACAGGAAACGATCGAGATGATCCGACCTCTCGATAAAGAAGCCATGGCTCACACCAGAGCCCGGTGGAACACACTGGGCAAACCCCTCTACAGCCTGGGAAGGCTGGAGGAGATGGTGATACAGATGGCAGGAATCTACCGGGATAAGGAGCCCCATCCCGGCAAGAAGGCAGTGATCGTCATGGCCGCGGATAACGGAGTGGTGGCGGAAGGAGTCACCCAGACAGGCCAGGAGGTTACTAAAACTGTTACTCAAAATATGACAAAGCACAACGCGACCATCTGCATCATGTCCGGCATGTCCGGGGCGGATGTGTACCCTGTGGATATCGGAATTGCATCTGACTGCGATACAGATAAGGTCTTAAACCGCAAGATCCGCTATGGCACGGCCAATATGCTTCATGGTCCTGCCATGTCCAGGGAGGAAGCCATCCGCGCCATCGAGGTGGGCATTGATATGGTGAATGAACTGAAAAGCAAGGGCTACAGCCTGCTTGCCACCGGTGAGATGGGCATCGGCAACACCACAACCTCCAGTGCCATCTGCGCGGTTCTTCTGGACCAGTCTGTGGAGAAGGTGACCGGCAAGGGTGCAGGCCTGTCCAGCAAGGACTTAGAGCATAAGATCTGGGTGATCAAGGAGAGTATCCGGATCAACCAGGTTAATCCGGAAGATCCCATCGATGTGCTGTCCAAGGTGGGAGGCCTGGATATCGCCGGGCTGGTGGGATGCTATATCGGAGCGGCAGCTGCCAATATTCCGATATTTATTGATGGGTTTATTTCCTCCATCGCTGCCCTGCTGGCAGTGCGGATTGCTCCTGCCTGCGACCCCTACATATTCCCATCCCACTGCTCCAACGAGCCTGCAGGCCGTATGGTCCTGGATGCCATGGGCAAGCAGCCCTATATCCTGGCCAATATGTGCCTGGGAGAGGGGACCGGGGCTGTGATGGGCTTCACCATCGCAGACTATGCCTTTAAGGCATACTGGGAGCTGCCCAGCTTTGAGCAGACCGCTTTCGGAACCTATGAGGAGCTGGATTAGTCTTCCTTGAAGCCGGCTGGGGCATGAGAATATGATGAAAAGAAGAATATTAACGTAAATGAATGGTGAGGTAATATGCTGGATAAGATTAAGATAGTAAAACCGGAGGATATCGAAAAGCGCAGTATGGAGATCATCACCAGCGAGCTGGGCGGCAGAACCTGGCCGGATCCGGAGTTTGCCGTGGTAAAAAGATGTATCCACACCTCTGCGGATTTTGATTATGCAGATAATCTGTGCTTTTCAAAGGATGCTGTCCGTATTGGTATGGATGCTATCAAAAACGGTGCCCATATCGTGACGGATACCAGGATGGCCTGGTCCGGCATCAACAAGAAGAAACTGGAGTCCTTCGGCGGCCAGGCACACTGCTTCATGGCGGATGAGGATGTGGCCAGGGAGGCAAAGGAGAAGGGCTGTACCAGAGCGGCTATCTGCATGGAGAGAGGGGCTGCCCTTGGAGAAAATGTCATTTTTGCCATCGGTAATGCACCGACTGCCCTGATCCGGCTCTATGAGCTGATGGCGGAGGGCAAGGTGAGTCCTGCCCTGATTATCGGAGCGCCGGTGGGCTTTGTCAATGTGGTGGAGTCCAAGGAGCTGATCATGGAGACGGATGTGCCCTATATCATACCCAGGGGCAGAAAGGGTGGCAGCAATATTGCAGCGACCATCTGTAATGCTATGCTTTATCAGCTGTAAATAACTGCGATATCCATAAAATGAAGACAGACAGCGGGTCTTGAAATGATTCTATGAAAAAATTAAGAGAAGGGGTTTCCACCGGCTCCTGCATGACGGGAGGGGCTGCAGCCGCGGCCCTCTGGCTGACAAGCGGAAGATGCCCGGATGTGGTGAGGGTGGATACTCCCATCGGAAAAACTTTATATCTGGATGTGATACCCAAGACCCCGGGAACCTGCGGGATCATCAAGGATGCCGGGGATGACCCGGATGTGACCCATGGCAGTGAGATAATCACGACAGTGGAAATCCTTCCGGAGGATGGAGAGATTCGCTTTGTGGGAGGGGAAGGGATCGGGACCGTGACCCAGGAGGGTCTCAAGCTTCCTGTGGGGGAACCCGCCATCAATCCTGTTCCCAGGGATATGACCACCAAGGCACTCCGAAAGATTATCGGGAACAGGGGGGCGGTGGTCACCGTGACCATACCGGGAGGCCGCGACCTGGCCAGGAAGACCTTCAATCCCCGGCTTGGCATCGTGGATGGGCTATCGATTCTCGGTACGACCGGAATCGTTCGTCCAATGAGTGAGGAGGCCATGAAGGATTCCCTGCTGGCAGAGCTTGATATGTACGCCAACCAGGGTCATAAGACCATCCTCTTTGTCCTGGGGACCACCGGTGAGAATGCCCTGAAGGATCAGTTCGGAGACTTTACCTGTATCCTTCAGGTCAGCAACTACATCGGCTTCATGATTGAGGAGGCGGTGGAGCGGGGCTTCACCCACATCCTGATCGGAGGCTTTGTGGGCAAGCTGGTGAAGGTTGCCTCGGGCACCATGAATACCCACAGCCATGTGGCGGATGGCAGGATTGAGACCATCTGCACCCATGCAGCCCTGCACGGGGCTCCGGTGGAGACCATAAGAAGAATCTACGACTGCCTGACTACCAAGAGCGCCATGAAGATTGTGGAGGAGGAAGGCTTAACGGATATCTGGAAGGATATGGCTGAAAAAGCCGCCTTCTACTGCCGGAAGACTGCCCACGAGATGGCGGAGGTGGCTGTCCTCTTTCTGGACGGAAAGAACCAGGTTCTGGCGGCCAGCTCCAACCTGCAGGAGGTAATGGACAGGGTTCTTGTAAGTAATTAAAACCTGGTAAGTTTTAGTCAGTAAATAAATATAAGAGTTGACAGAGTGTACAGAGAATAGGAACCGAAACTATGAGTAAACTGACAATAATAGGAATCGGCCCGGGCAGTCCGGGGTATGTGATGCCGGCAGCCAGAAGCTGCATGGAGGCTTCCCACACGGTGATCGCAGCCAGGAGGACTCTGCCCATGCTGCAAAGCATATGCCAGGAGACGGAAGCCGTTTTTTGTCCTATGGGTAAGATCAAAGATACATTTGCCCGGATTGATGACCTTTTAAAAAAGGATTGTGATGTAGCCCTGGCGGTGAGCGGGGACCCCCTCATGTACAGTCTCTACAAGACCATACTTAATGATCCGGTCAGCGACGGCTGGAAAATCGAGGTGCTGCCGGGAATCGGGTCTTTGCAGATGCTTGGAGCAGCCTTCGGAGAGACCATGGAGGATGCCTGCATCGTCAGCGTGCACGGCCGCAGCCGGACGCCGGGATCTATTGCCCTGACGGTTACGGAGAGTCCCAAGGTCTTCTTCCTGTGCAGCAAGGAGCAGGATCCCTCCTGGCTGGCCCGGATCATGCTGGACTTTGGGCTTGGCCATGTGACCGTATATGCCGGAGCCAACCTGTCCTACGAGGACCAGCTGCTGGTAAGCGGAAGTCCCGGGGAGATGGCCGATAGGGAATTCCCCTCTTTAAGCGTTGCCATGATTAAAAATCCAGCTCCCAGGACAGTGATGCGGCCATGTTTCCTGTGCGATGAAGATTTTGAGCGGGATAAGACGCCCATGACAAAGGAGGAGATCCGGGTCCTGATCCTCCACAAGATGCAGATTCATCCGGATGATATTATCTGGGATGTGGGAGCCGGTACCGGATCTGTCTCCATAGAGTGTGCCAGACAGGCTCCGTTCGGCCAGGTGCATGCGGTGGAACGAAGTCAGGCGGCCGTATCCCTGATACAGAGAAATAAAGAAAAATTCGGCACAGACAACCTGCAGATCATTCAAGGTGATGCTGCTGAAGAAGTGGCTAAGCTGCCGGCTCCGGACAAGGTATTCATCGGCGGCAGCGGGGGAAAGCTGGCTCAGATCATGCAGGTGATCGCTGCATTTGACAAGAAGGTCCAGGTGACCGTATCAGCAGTCACTCTGGAGACCATCGCTGAAGCCGGGCAGATTCTGGCCTTATATGATCCGGATTACGATGTGATCCAGGCTACCATCGGCCGGGGAAGGCAGATTGGCAGCTACCATATCGTGGATACCAACAATCCGGTGATGATTTTTACAGCATATGTATAAACATAATTAAAGTGCACACGCGTTATCATAGGAGTACAAAATGAGTAAAAAAGCGGTTCTGGTGGTGAGCTTCGGCACCAGCGTTGAGATTGCCATGAAGGCCATAGATCATATTGAACAGATCATACAGAAGCGGTTTGAGGACCATGATGTTTTCAGGGCATTTACCTCTTCCATGATCATAAAAAAGCTTGCCCGCACTAAGAATATCATGGTGAGCAGTCCGGATAAAATGATGGAACAGCTGGCGGAGGAGGGCTATGAAGAACTGATCATCCAGCCGACCCACATCATTCCGGGGCTGGAATTTGAGAAGATGCTTGCCATGGCTGCCCCTTATAAGTGGAGATTCAGCCAGGTGCGGATCGGCCGCCCTCTGCTGACCACGGAAGATGACTACCAGAAGGTGGCTCACATA
>JAFUDC010000161.1 GCA_017459345.1 Eubacterium sp. | reverse complement strand
TGTTATCCCGGCGGATTCCACAGTACAGACAGTTATTGCGGCAATAGTTGGTGAATTCAATCAGGCCCCTTATATAAATCTTATCTCCATAATACTTTCTGCGGAGTCTTAAGGCCTCCTCTCTGAGAAGGGCGGCGATCTCCGGATCATCCTGTCCGCCCAGAAGAAGCTCGTATTCGTCCCCGGTCAGAGTATGTTTTTTTATCAGCTTCTGCGCTGTCCGCCACAGGGCATCATTTCTTTCCATCTGGCCGCTCCTTATTGTTATCTTATTATTTAGTTAATTGCGAAACTCCTGTCCAGCTCATAAAAGATTCCTAAAGTTGCACGTTTGAATGAACAATTTTCAAGAAATGTACGACAAGGATGTACTTTAGTACAGATTTGGAACATCTCGTGCGCGGTGCGCGAGGAGCATGCTCCCGCGGTGCGTGCGCGTTCCTTGTTGCAGAAAATTGTTCAGGCAACAGTGTGACGTAGGAACTTTTAGAGCTGTGACATAAGTTTCGCAATTATCTAATCTTATTATTCCCAGCCAATCAGGTCTTTTACCACCTCACCGCCGATGATCAATCCGGCCACCGAGGGGACAAAAGCGGTACTCCCGGGAATATCCCTTCTCTGGGTACAGGTCCGCTGGGTCCCGGGCGGGCAGACACAATGTTCTCTGCAGCTTATGGACATATCCTCGAGGGGACGGATGGCCTTTTCCTTAGAGTAGACCACCTTCAGTTTCTTCACGCCCCTCTTTTTCAGGTCCCGCCGCATGACCCGGGCCAGGGGATCAACGCTGGTCTCATAGATATCCGCCACCTCAAAGCGGGTGGGATCCATCTTATTGCCCGCCCCCATACTGGAGATTACCGGCACACCGCAATCCTTTGCCTGCATGATGATCTGAATCTTGGCAGTCACGGTATCCACCGCATCAACCACATAGGAGTACCGGCCGAAGTCAAATGTATGGGCATTCTCCGGCAGGAAAAAGCAGTTATGTATGTGGACCTGGGCATCCGGGTTGATCTCAAGAATCCTCTCCTTCATTACCTCGGTCTTGTACTTTCCGATAGTCTTTCTGGTAGCGATCAGCTGCCGGTTGAGATTGGTAAGACAGATCTTATCGTCATCAATCAGGTCAAAAGAGCCCACGCCGCTTCGGGCAAGAGCTTCGCAGACATAGCCTCCCACACCGCCGATACCAAAGATGGCCACCCGGCTGGCACGTAATGTATCAAGGGCTTCCTCACCGATTAACAGCTGGGTTCTTGAAAACTGGTTCAGCATCAGGTCTCCTCCTCTATAAATGGTAGCTTATTTGTGACAAAATCGTCCGGATGCTCGCTTTCGTAGCCGTGCCGCCTCGCCTGCACGGACGAAATCGGCTCCTCTATTTTTTGCAATTGGTCACCTGCTTTATCATACTCATCAAGAAAATGATGTTTTACCCCATCCTTCTTGTAGGCGACCACGGTATTGAGGTTTACATTTTCCACGCTCTTGAATATATTTCCTTCCACAAAGGGATTGACCTCTTTTAAGGAGGCAATCAGCTTTTTGATTTCCATACGATTGGAGGCATTAGCCCCATCTGCGCTGCAGGTGGAGCAGGTTTCCGTGAACTTGCAGGCACACTGGAGAAAATGCAGATCATTACAATCCCTCCAGTCCTTGATATCCTCCTCCCTGATCAGGTACATG
>JAFUDC010000160.1 GCA_017459345.1 Eubacterium sp. | reverse complement strand
TGCCGGAATGTCTGGTTTCTGTCCTGAGCAAGGCAAACATAGAGTATACGCTGCCTGAAGACTGGTGCTCATTGCCTGTTTCCGAATCGATCACTACAGGCTGATGCTCACTGCTTGTATCCGGATCACCCACAGCAGGCTGATGCTTATCGCCTTGGTCAGAATCAGCCGGACCGGCGGTATCCTCAAATTGTCTTTTTACCCGCTCATATCTTCTCCGGCGAACATAGCCGGCGCTTTCCCGCTCCAGGGCAATGCTGTCAGAAAGAAGAGCCTTCAGGCGGTCGTGGCGGACCCCCTCCTCCTTCAAAAACAGGTCTTTCCATTCAGGGGACAATGTTTTATAAAACAGGGCAGAGTAATCTGCATTCGTCTCTTTTGGAGGAATCTTTACATTTCCTTTTGCGGATGCCACCAGGATCTTGTATATGAGTCTGGTATCGGCAAGCTTCTGGGCATCTTCATCAAATCTATCTATGTCACCAAAGAGCCTCTCATCCTCCGGATACCACTCATAGTCCTGGTCTGACCCGGGAAGCTGGAAGCGGTCCGGATTAAGCAGATACACCTGGCAGCCGTTTTGCAGGTCCACACAGATATCATTAAGATCGTAGAGCCCCGGAAAGATGTGCCGCAGGGATAATTCTTCCATGATGTGGAGCACCCCGGAGGCAATCCGGTATAAAACAAGGCAGTCCACATGGTAGAGGTCCATATTCTCCCTGGCGAAAAGCTTTTTAAGGGAAATGCATGACTGTCTTATGATCTCATAACGTTCCTCCTCGGGAGACACGATCTCAGGGATTCCCTGAAGACTCTTTCTGGCCGGATGACCGGCCATTATACTCTGTTTCTCATTCATTCACAGGTATCTCCTTTCCTAGGCACCTATGGACACCCCTTTCATCAGGTCCTTTAACGGTTTGGCAATGTTGGATATCAGTTCTGTGCTCATGGGTTTTAAGAGCTTTGTTATAGAGATAAACATGGGGGAAGCCTCCTCATCCATCTCCCCGTCTGGCCGGACCAGGCAGAAGCGGAAGTCCTCCTCGGACAGGTCCTGTGTTGCAAAGAAAACCACCTGACCCAGAGGATCCCCGGTGTAGTCTTCGTAATCATTACTGCCATAAGCGTCAGTAAAGATCAGCAGGGCCCGGTTGCGTCCGCTCACGGGAAATGTGCGGATAGCCTTGCCGATAGCGGTATGGACGGATTCTCTCCCGTCGTTTCCGCCGCCGTAGAGATTCACGGAATTCAGTTTCTTTAAAAATGCGGGAATATCGGTGGTATAGGCAGAGCCATCCTGGAATCTTACCACCTCGCTCTCCTGGCCTTCCAGGTCATTTCTGAGAATAGTCAGCCCGAGCTCCGGATACACCTCATATCTGGATAAGGCCTCCAGAAGATGGGAGGCGGCATAGTAGACTGCAGGAAAGACGGTATACATGGATGCAGTTCCATCTACCACAAAGTTAAGATACAGGGTAAAGGCCTGCTGTTTGTCCCGCATCACATGTTCTTTAAGATCAGACGGAATCTCGGGATTATATAGTTCACTCATCTTATGTTTCCTTTCTGTGGCTTATTCATGCATTGGCTTAAATCCGCAGGCAGATACTGCAGGCGGAGCTTATCTGCACAGCCGCATGGACACAACCTCTATCACCGTTCCCTCATAGAGGAACTGGTCCCCCTCCCTCACTGTATCGTCGGCTCTTCCGTCTACCCGGCGGCAATTTTCATGAAGAATCATAACCTTGATGGTCTCACCAACCCGGTAGAAGGAAAGGATGTGAGCACTCACCGGGCCGTTCCTGCTCCTCTCCTGCTTCTTTCCATATATGACGGGAAGGAAGCGGTCCTGTCTCAGGTAAGGGCTGTAGGAGATATCACCCACCCGGTAGGTGAAGCGGATCAGTGATTTCCCCTCCTTTTTCTCCAGTCGCTCCGGCAGGGCCGGCCACTGGCCTTTTTCAAGGAGGATGGCTTTCATATCATCAATCACCTGACTGATATCCGTGTAGCGGTCTCCCTCCCTTGCGATCATTTTTGCTATGATCTCATAAAGGCGGGGGTCCACCCCCGGCATATCCTTTAAGTGGTAGGCATAATCATCCCCCACCATATACCTGTGGATCTCCTCACTTCCGTAAAAATGATGGTTTCCTGTATAGATAAAGTAGAGAAGGAGTCCGGCCGAGTAGATATCCATTGCCTTCCGGCAGAAAAAGCTGTTCCAGAAAGCCGGATCCACATAGCCGGGGGTTCCCTTCTGCTCCCTGTGGTTCATCACCGTCACATTGGATTCGTGGAGATGAACCCAGTCAAAGTCGATAATTTTCACAACCTCTCCGTCCGGGGAGGCCAGTACATTTTCCGGTTTGATATCCCGGTGGACCATGGGGTCTGACTGGTACATGGTCATATAATGCTCGATTCCGTAGAGAACCTTAACCGCAATCTTATGGCGGATCTTCATCTTCTCATTCCAGCTTCCGCCTGAAAGGCCTTCGGTGCGAATCAGCTCAGACAGGTCTTTCTGGTCTATATATTCCACCAGGGTGATAAAGCGCTGGTTCTCCTCGTCCAGCATACCCCCATAGATCCTGATGATATAGGGGGAGTACATTCTGGCCTTGCTCTCTTTTTCCACATAAACCTGTTCCATATCGGCACAAAAGAGAACCTTGACAAAGTACTGCTTGCCGGTGCGGATATCCTCTGCCAGCAGGGCCTGCTTGCTGCCGGTTCTGTATTTCTCCTGCAGCATGATGAGAGGAACCACCAGCGGCTCAGCATCCCTCTCCTGGTCTCTGATCCAGGTAAAGGACTCCCCTTCTTCAAAATAGTGATTCATCCGCTTTTTCCCCCTTTATGCAAGTATGATCTGAGACGTTCCTTTAAGGGTAATCTGTGGTCATCAAGCTCCACGTATATGCCGGGCAGGGCTTCTTCTATGTCATTTTCTTCAAACTCTCCGGCCTCAGGGCCTTGATAATAGTCTGGCCTGTCCGTGCAGAACATCACGGCGGTCTGATTATCTTCTTCGCCGCCCTCCCTGGCCCTCTCAAAGAGTCTGCCCAGAATATCCTGCTTTTCCTTTTCCCCGCTTAGGATTTCTGTGATCTGATCCCTGTCAAGATCCCCGAAGGCGCCGTCGGACCCGATCAGAAGAAGGTCCACCTCCTCATCCGAGAGCCTTGTAATATGGGGCAGGACCCGGAGGCGGCGGCCCAGATACTGGAGGAGCCGGGCCTTGTTCTGGTGAAAGACCAGGGAACCCTCCCTGGTCTTCCCGTGGCGGACCAGCTCCCAGGCAGCATTCTGAATCTCACTGACCAGGCTGATCTGACCGTCCTTAAGCACGTAGGCGGGACTGTCACCGCAGTTGCCGATGATCCAGCTGTCCCAGAAATGAATGGCAGCAGTCAGGGTGGTTCCCCCCTTCATGCCGGCATTCAGCCCGTTCATGTAGAGCTCCTGGTTGATTTGCTGGAAGATCTGCCCGCAGAAATCCTGCAGGAGCTCCATCTGCCTCTCTAAGGGACTGTCCTTAAACTCCTCACCCATGATCAGGCGGAGAAGCCCTTCATGGAAGAGCCGGACTGCATTGTTTGCGTACTGTTTACCACCGGACAGGCCTCCCATCCCGTCTGCCACCGTCATGGCATGGACCGTAGCCTCATGATTCACCCGGTACTCTATATCGAGAAAGCTGTCTTCATTGGCGGACCGCTTGTTTATATCGCTTAAATAATAAACTGCCATAGAATGCTCCTGTAATATCCTAATTGAATTCCTGATATCTGTATGATACACTATTTAGGTCACATTAACCAGACTAAATATATCTTTTCTGCGGGGTATGCTCATGCTGTCAGAGCAATTTGATACCATACAATTCCATATAAAAAAAAGGGACATACTGCTCTACAAGGCTTCCAGGGGCAGCCGACAGTATGTCTTAAAGTGTACCGCATCCGGGGACCCTGCCCTCAGGCAGGCCTTCCATGATGAATACAGGGTCATGAGCAGGATTTCCCACCCCAGGATCCCGGTCTATCACCAACTCCTTGATGGCATCCGCCTTCCGGACCGGGAAGACCTGCCTTATCTGATTCTCTGCATGCAGGATATGACCGCAGATCCCGGTCAATCATCTACAATGGAAACATCCGGCCTGAAACCTTCGACGATTATAGATACAAGGGGACTGGATATGGGGGCGATCCTGTCCATTATGGATCAGACTGCCCGGATTCTCTATGATCTCTTGAAAGAAGGTGTTCTCTATACTGATCTCAACCCATCCAATCTGGTCATTCACAGGCTGGAAGGATCCCTCATGGTATATCTGGTTGACTTCACCTGCTGCTATTATTTTCTGGAGAATCCCCACCCTGCATACCGTCTGCGCTTTTCCTACAATCTGTCCCCCGAGTTAAAGGGGCAGCAGATGCTGATTCAGGAGCTTTCCTTCCTGCTTCAGGAACTGCTGGAGGCTTCATCCGAGGCCGCTGCTGTTCCCGGAAGGGTTTACCAGCTGCTGGAAACTGGCATGCATCCCGGTGAGGGCCTGACCCTTTCTGATTATCGACAGATGATCGCTGATCTCATCGGTCTGATTTCCTGATTCTAATCCAGGAGCATCTCATAGAGCAGCTCCACGGTGGGAGCCAGACTCTTTCCGATCTCTTTTGTTTTCAGACGGTTAACTACCACTATATACTGGGGATCATCCGCCGGGGCGAAGGTTACCATCCAGGCATTGTTAGTGCCGTCTCCCCGCTGGGCTGTCCCGGTTTTGGCTGCAATCTTATAACAGTTATCCCCGATTCTGCTTAAGCCGTAGGATTCCCCTGCCTCGGTCATGACCCGGCGGATCTTTGCCGCTGTCTCCGGCTCCATGGTTTTAGTCAGAGTCTCTTCCTCTCCCTCAACCAATACCTGGTCTTTTGCATTCACCACTGACTTTATGAGATAGGGCTTCTTCATGGTTCCGCCCCCGGCTATGCTCTGGGTGATCATAGCCATCTGAAGAGGGGTCACCAGGGTGCTGCCCTGGCCGAAAGCTGCGGATGCCACTACATTTTTTTCGTAATCGGCCAGGTCCCAGGAGGACCGGATGGTGGCAAAGTCCAGGTCGATATCCTGACCCAGAAGAAAGGCTCCGGCTGCATCATCCAGGATATTGCCGCCCATCTCCAGAGCCATCTGCATGAAGTAGACATTGGAGGACTTGACAAATCCCTGCTCCCAGTCCAGGCTTCCGTAGGCTTTTCCGTCATAGTTTCTTATGGTCTGTCCGTTGATCTTCAGGGCACCCTCATCTTCCACCTTCTTGTCCTCCAGGCCGCATTCCAGGATGGCCTTGGAGGTCACCAGCTTAAATACGGACCCGGGAGCCACGGGATTGAGAAAGGCATTGGACAAAAAGACCCCATCTCTTTCATTGACCTCCTCCCACTCATCCTCCAGGGTATCCGCATCGTAGGAGGGCGATGAAGTCAGGGCCAGGATTTCCCCGGTTTTCGCGGACAGGATCACCACGGACCCGATGCCGTCCTTAATCTGTTCGTAGGCGGCTTCCTGCAGACTGCTATCCAGGGTCAGGGTCATATCTGCCCCCCGCTTGTCCTTCTCGGGGGCAGCACTGTGGGTCATGAGGTCGTTGAACTTTGACTCCAGCCCGGAGGTTCCGTATATCTTTGACCAGTAGCCGATCAGGCTGCTGTTGGCATATTTTGATGCATAAAAGCGCTTGCCCCAGGGCTCCCTGGACCAGGCCAGGGCCTTTCCGTTCCTGTCCAGGATACTTCCCCTGACATATTCTTTCTCATAGACTGTCTGCTTTGCCCTGGCCTTTTTCTGGTCTGCCTCCTCGGAGACTCCCGGCACCAGGGCGGAGATGCGTATGAGCGACAGCATCATGCAGACCACGCAGATAATTGCCAGACTTTGCAAAAGCTGAACCTTTCTTAAAAAATTCTTCTGCTTCCTCATCCTGCTCTCCTTTCCAGCGGACATTGCCTGATACGGTAATCAGTAATCCAACCATGACAAAACTAACCAGGAGGGAGCTGCCGCCGCTTGAGATGAAGGGCAGCGTGATTCCGGTTAAGGGGCATAAACCGGTACTCCCCGCTATGATAATGGTGGCCTGCACAAATAACATGATGATGAGGCCTGCGGCCACAGTCTGATGGTAGCGGTCAGCTTTTCTGACAAAGAGCCGCATGCCCTCAAGCCACATCAGGATAAATATCAGGAATACCAGCAGGGCAAATACCATGCCGCAGCGCTGGATAAGAGCCGGGTAGACCAGGTCGCTGGTCTTTACCGGCAGATCAGTGACGGAAGCTGTGCCAAACCAGCCCCCCAGTACTATGGACTCTCTGGCTTTGATCAGCTGATAGCCCAGGCCCAGAGGATCCTTCTCCGGATGGGCCCAGTAGATAAAACGGCTGGCAATCTTCCCGTATCCCTTTAGTATGATCTTGAATAGCAGATTATCCTGAAAAAATGTATACCTGGCTGCCAGTTTGCTGATTTCCCTTCCGCTGACCACACCCACAAAGACCAGACCCGCAAAGGCTCCGGCTGTCTTTAAAAAGACCAGGGTCTCCGGGACAAAGAGAAAGAGGAAGGCGAAAAATACAAGCAGAAGAAGGAGGAGGGTTCCATATTCGCTCTGGATCACCAGAAAGGCAGCCATGATGGCGGAAAGTATATAATAAGTCCGGATCCTCTCCCTGCCGGGAACAGGAGTAGTTCCCAGAAGTCCTGCGGAGATAAAGATATAGAAGAGCTTGGTAAGCTCTGTGGTCTGAATGGATAATCCCCCTATCCTGATCCAGTTCCTGACGCCGCCGACGCTGGCGGCAAAAAGAATGGTAACCAGGGAGATTAAGACCGATACGGCAAAGAGAATACGGACAGCCCTCATGGAGGATATCCGGCTCCAGTTATGGTAAATGGCCGCAATCAGCACCGCGCCCGCAAATCCGATCAGATACTGGATCTGAAGCTGCACGGCCGGATCCTTACCGGCATATTTGTCCGGATTCTTTATCATTGCTTCCTTGATGAAAATGCATTGGAGCATGGTTCCGATAGTGAGCAGAAGCAGGGAATAAACCAGTATCTTTCTGTTCCCATGAACTGCTGAGGTGAGAACCCAGGAAGCCAGGATGATTGCAGAGAGAACTCCCAGCATATCCAGATAGATTAATCCGGCTCCCTTGGAATATACGAAGGCCGTAACGGGAATCTGGATCAGAAGAACCAGCAGGACCGGATTCCGGTGAAAGCCATAGAAGGCTCTCCGGATCTCCCACCAGGTCCGCTCCGGCAGCATGGATAATGTCATAGTCTGATTCATAATCAACCACCCTTTTTGCTAAACTCCCATCTCTACCAGGTACTCCCTGTCGCCGATTCCTATGGACATGCGGTCCGACAGAACGGTTTCAGATGTCATGGCGCCACCTACTGCCAGCTTGTTGCGGCTGCCGCTGTCTTCCATCACGATGGCCTGATTCCGGCTCGTGATCCGGCAGTGCTTCCTGGCCACGGTCAGATTATCAATCACCAGGTCGTTATCCGCATCCCTGCCAATGGTAAAGGGAAGCCTTCTTACCTGAATCTTCCGGACCGGATTGCGCCTCTCATCCAGCTCTACAAGAGCCAGCCTTACTTCCGGCTCCCGGTAGATGGGCACGATATTATCGGGAAGCTCTGGAAGAGCCTCTTCCTGCTTAATACGCTTCTCCCTGCGGGCCTGCTCCTCTTTCAGCCTTATCTCCCTTTTGGCTTTCTCCAGCTGCAGTCTCTCTTCCCTGCGGGCTGCTTCTTCCTGAAGAAGCTCCTGCCTGCGCATCTCTTTGAGGGCCCACTCATCCACGAAGTGCTCCCCCTCACTGGCTGCCTCCGACAGCTGGCGATTGGACCGGATCAGCACCGGGATAATGCATATAATCAGTAATATCATTCCTGCCTGAGATAAAATTGACATAAAATCAGCTCCTGTTCTAAGCGTATTTCACTTGTTAACAGGAGCTTATCATAGTCATGTCATCTTTTCAATTTTCTTACTTTATGTATTTTTACACTGATTCCGGTGCCAGCTTCCAGAGGGCCGAGATCATATGGGCAATATCATTCTCCTCCTTCCAGGAGGCATTCTCATGTAGATTTGCCTCCATCATGGCAATAAAGGCATCTGCATTAACCTCAGCCTTCTCAAATGCTTTCTCAAGCTCCTTCCGGTTCTCACTGTCAAAGTCCTTGGTCCAGCACTTGCCGGTCCACAGAGAGTAGAGAAGGGCACTGAAGAAATAGATATCGTTCATCTGAAAATCCTTAGACAGGCGGCTGGGTCTTCTCATGTAGCAGTAATCGGTGAATTTCTCCAGATCCAGTACGTCCGCCTGGTAGCCTTTGGGTATGGACCAGGTCAGAAGCTCCGGTACCGGGTAGTCCATGACAGAGACCGGGCGGTCCTCGGTCCCATCCCACAGGGCCTGGGCTTCCTTCTTGAATCCGGTAATCTTCTTGATCCGGTTGATATCTTCAAAAAGAATCCGGTCTGTTAATGTATACCTGCAGTAGCCAAGCTTTTCATAGCCGTAATCCCTCCGGCGCTGGCAGTCAAGAATTTCCCTGCCGGCACAGACAGAGAAGAGCCACTTCTGCTGGAAGGGAATCTCCCATGCCGTGTCATATTTCCGGCACAAATCATCCTCTATCTCATAACCCTTACGGCGCAGGTCTTCCGCCACCGACTCAATCATACACCAGATTTCCTGACTGTTGGCCAGGGAGTCTGACCGGTATCTGGCAATCATCTCCAGTATGGTTTCTGAGGGACTGACCCCCAGAGGCTCCATCTGGGCTTTGGCAAGAAGCTTCTCGATTGAAGTGATGGTAGGCTGGAGGGCAATGCAGAATCTTAAGAGCCACTCTCTGGTGACGATGGCTTTTCCGGCCCTGATCTTGGAAAACTGGGCTTCACAGTGGAGAAGACCGATATCCCTCAAAAACCAGG
Source organism: Eubacterium sp. (assembly GCA_017459345.1). Lineage (GTDB taxonomy): Bacteria > Bacillota > Clostridia > Lachnospirales > Lachnospiraceae > Anaerobutyricum. Next base: position 5,784 of record JAFUDC010000160.1, on the reverse strand, counting down.
AGGCTTTCTCATAATATCCGTACTCCTCCTCAATCACTTCCATCATGCACTGGCCGAACTGTCTGGCACCGTTTCGAAATTCATCCCGGTAGCTTCTGATCAGGCCGTAGAATTCGTCAAGGCTGGCTGCCTGAGACAGCATGACCCAGAGATCCATGGTGGCAAGACCCCGTCCGGAATCCGCCTCCTCCTTTTCCGTAAGGATGTCCTCCACCTTTGCCCGGACATCCTCCAGCTGGTCTATGGTAAAGAGCCCGTTGATGACAGCAATCCAGAGGGCGTCATCAATATTCTTGCAGTAAAGGCCGTAACCCATGTAGGTCTCCAGCAGGATGTAGTTTATCTCCTCCAGATCCATCTGAAAGGCCAGACCCAGGGTCACATAAATCTCCCGGGAAGATGGCATGGACCCCTTCAGCCAGGAACCGATGGCCTGACGGGTTACCGGCACATAGACAACCGCCCCGTCATCCTTGCGCTCCACCCGGTGGTAGACCTTCCTGGCCAGAGAGGTATTGCTGTAATCATAGAGATCCATTTTCTCCAGGAGAAAGCTGGAGAATGGCTTTCTGCCCTGGCGGATCTTCTGGAGCTTTTCCTCTATCTCCTGGATAAAATCCTGTGTATCTTCTTTGCTTCTCATACTTTCTCTCCCCGTTCCTTATCTATCTTCTTTCTTCACGCAGTCCTCTTATAATATTCACAAGCTGTACCAGCACGACAATCACACCCAGTATGATGAAAAAGTACAGTCTGAGCTTCTGGTTTATGATCATGGACGCTGCCGTCTCAATGAGAAAGCCTTCCAGGAGGCAGAAACCGATGCTCTGCCACAGGGGATTCTTCTGCCTGCGGCTGATCAGCAGGTAAATATGGTTCATAATCAGTAATATCCACATGCCTCCCATGCCGACGGCAATCTTCCAGTGTCCGATCATCAGGGAATAGTGGGAAAGGAAGAGGATGCAGCCGGTCAGGAAACCAATGGGAAGTCCCGTCAGCAGAAAGTCGGCAAAGGAACCCTTTGCCCTCTCATCATCTTCCTCGATAGCCCGGTAATGAGCATCCTCAGACACTTCCTCATCTCCCCCGGGGGATATGGGCAGGACCTCATCTGCTGTTGCCGGATCATCGAAGGGAATGTCGGCTTCACTCTCCCTGCTGCCTCTTTGGGCTGCCTCCTTTTCCTGCTCCTCTATGATATCACTATAGCCCAAATACTCCATCTTATCAAAGGCCTTTGTCCAGGCATCATCTTTAAGGAGGCTTCTTCTTAACACATGGTATATACTCTTATTCTGCTCCCATACTTCAGTCAGGCCTTCCACGGCAAGCCCTGTGTCATGGTCTTTCATCCTGGAGAGAACCCAGAGGATTTCCTTGCATATCATCTTCAGGCTGCTTTTTGATACCCTGCCCAGGAGAGCCTTCAGATAATCCTTGCACTGGTCCGGACTTAACCTGTTTCTGTGCAGGGAATGGATACAGTTCTTAGTCACCGTTTCTAACCTGTCATCCTGATTACTCCAGTAAATCAGCTGGGGCAGGGCCTGGATCAGATAATCGACGGACAGGGTTCTGCCATAGGCCGTCTCTGTCTTGTGCCTGCGGATATAATCCCAGAAAATCCACTGCAGCTTTTTTAAGACATTTGCCCGGCCGGCAGAGCCATCCAGATAGGAGGATAGTTCCCCCATGATCTTAATATAATTATCCCGCTCCTCTTTCCAGCAGGCTGCCAGGGTCTCATAGAAATAGTTCTCCAGCTCATCGGCCTCTTTATCCTGCCGGTCGTAAGCTCTCTCATCCAGATGGAAGCAGGCCGGACCCACAGTCTCAGGGGAGAAATAGAAGGCGGCTCCCTCACACTCCTCCCATGCATATGACCTGTACCCTGCCCGGGTCCTTAAAGCCTCGGGCAGAAGGCTGTGGAGGGCATACATGAAACGTCCGGACTGATAGCCAAACTCTTCCTTGTCCCAGGCGGCTGCCACGATATTCAAACCGCCGGAATACTCCAGCAGGCACCAAAAGACTGCCTTCAGAAAAACAGGCAGCCTGTCATACAGATTCATCTCTTTTAAGATGTCATCCACCGGTTCCCCAAAGGGGTCAAATGACAGCTTGGCCAGCTGGCCATTACCCTGGGCCGAGCCTGTTAGCTCCCAGTCTTTCAGACCGGCAAAGTAGGCAGAAGGATCCCTCAATCCCGGGTCGGTCACCTGCAGCAGATAGACCAGCTTATGATTCCTACCATCCTCACCCTGTCCGGCGGGCAGGGTTTTGAGTCTGACAAAGCCTGTGGCCGGGCTGTAGCGCAGCTCCTCCAGCGGGATCTGGCCGGCCCTGTCCGGCTCTGCAGTGGATGCCATCTTCTCAAGCTCTGCAAGCATTGTCTTTGACTGCGGGATGGAGGAGGCGGTGATCCCCCATCCAAGCGTATTCCCCGTAATACAATGATTCGACCAGGTATACTCATGTTGGTAGAATCCCTGTTTCAATCCAGCCACCTTCTTTCCTGCATGTATTTCATGATCATCCACATAACCGGTTCCTCCACACGGATCGGGTTTACGCGGCTGACCGTCTTAAGCACCGGTCCTTCTGCGGTCTCTGCCTCGGAAACCTCACAGCCCAGGGCAGAGACGGCAAAAAGGCCGCTCTCTTTGTAATCTTGCAGATTCCGCTGCAGGCGGAAAACCTTCTGGTCAAATATCTTCTTCAGCACGGACTGGCGGAGAAAATGGTGATCCATATTCATAAAGCCGTACATGGCCCTGGTCCGTTCAAAGAGGAGCTGGCTCCCGGGATAGGCCCGGATCTCTCCCAGATCCTCCAGAAGATCACTTTTTGCTATTGTCAGTGCCATATATTTATTCCTGAGATCCGATTCGCCGACTCCTGCCCGGATGGCATCCAGGATCATCTCGGATTTTCTCTCATAGAGGTATTCTTCGCTGACAGAATGATCAAACAGGAATTCTCCCTGATTCATCACCTGGCAGCCGTTTTCATTGCTCATCTTCTGAACGGAAATCTGTTCAGTAAGGGGCAGCAGCCTAAGGTGGGATAATACCCTCTCCTCATCAGGCATCTGACGGTTCAGGACGGCATGCTCCAGCTGCATCTGGGCCGGATCTACCAGGCAGATATAGCCATCCATAAAGCGCAGGAAGCCGGTCCGGCCTACTCCCGCATGCTCCCGGATAAGCTCTCCGGCCACATCATAGATGGCAATCAGCAGATGAAAGGTCTCATGCCGCGGCCTGTAGGCAGCCTCCAGGAATACCGGTTTGCGGAAGGTCTTGCCGGTGGCGTCGGGACATATGCCATCCCGCCAGAGCCGGTCGGCGTTTCTCTCCATCTCAAGCTTATAGCTGTCGTAAGGGTTGCCATCGGCACTCCGGATGGACAGGTTCTCCCTCTGCATTACATCGTATTCCCTCATCATCAGAGAGGATAAGTAGACCGTCTTGCCTGAAGCCACACTGCCGGCAAGCCCGATCATGAGCATCTCATAGCTGAAAAAATGATGGGGCAGTACATTATGACAGTAGGGACATAACATGGTATTGGAATAGACGGTAAGAGCTCCCTCTCTCACTGAGAAAGAATAGCCGCAGCTCTCGGGATCAAAATGACGCTTGGCCAGTTCATGGCCGGAAGCGGTAAATTCCTGGTTCAGCTCAGACATGGTCTGATTATCCATCACGACCCGGTCTGCATCGATCTGTTCCTCCGGGATTCCCATGGCAGACCAGAAATCAAGGTAGGTCCGGTCGGTTTTAAGAGCCATCATCTCATTCATGGCCGGGGACCGGAATCTGGCTCCGTCGTTCTTTAACAGAAAGCCGATCTCATCGTTTGAGATGGCCCGAAAACAGTATGGACATTTCTTTTTGATAATACGTTTTGCTTCCTGCATAAAATCCTCCATACTAACATCTTCCGCTTGCCCTGATGGATATCTCATGGTGGGATTCCAGAATAATATAGTACAGGACATCTTTTCGGATCAGGGCACTTTTCACGGAGACTCCCTGGTCCCGGCTAAGTCCTGCCTCCCGAATCTCAAAGGGCAGAGAGTCCGCCTTCACCAGCAGGGCATCTTTCTCATCGCAGGCACAGACCATCAGGTCCTGGTCTTCGATGTAGTAAGTAAAATCCTTGCCGGAAGGCTGTCTTCCATACATCATGATCTGGTCTAAGGGCACCAGTCCTCTTCGGAAGCTTCCATCCTGCAGAGTGGCTGCACACCCGCCGAAGGCAGATCCGTGAGTGATCATGAAATCCAGACCGAAAACGCGGCCGGCCTGGGTCTTCTCCTCCTCCTCCCGGATGATCTGCTCCTGCCTTCTGTTCCTGGCCTCCTCCTGACCCGCCTCCTGGACGCTGTCAAGCAGATAGCCGGCATTCACCTGACTCTTCCTCTGGAAAAACCACTGGAAGGCGCCGGCAGCCATCATGACTCCTGATATGATTAAACCGATTTGTGTTGTGATTAACATAGGCATGATCCTCGTCTACATGTTTTGGCCTTAATAAGCTACTAGTATCATAGCACACTATTCCATTTTCTCAAAGAGCTCGATTTATTTATTTTTACAGACGTAAAAGGGGATATTTTATTGATTTTTGTCAAAAAATGTATTAAAATATGTATGATATCTTAGTAAATAACACAGGAAATCAGAGGATAATCATGGCGGAAAAGATCATGGACCTGAAACAGGAATTTGACATACAATCAATAGATGCTCTCCACTATTTTGAGTATAAGAGTGATTTTATCTTCCAGAGTGACTATCACGAGGACTGGAGACTGCTCTATGTGGAAAGCGGTGGATGTGAGATCTCATTTTCCAGAGATGAGGAAACTTACCTGATCCTGAAGGAGCATGACCTTTTTATCGAGGCGCCCAATGAGTATTATTCCTTTAAGGCTGCTCCCGGGACTTCGCCTCTGGTTTTTACCGCGGGTTTTTTCTGCCAGTCTCCCCACATGACCCTTCTTTCCGACCGGGTGTTTCATTGCGGGAAAGCGGAAAGGGACTGCATTGTCCGTCTCATTGAGGAGGGAGGGCAGAATTTTTCCACCCGTCTTGGGGAGACAGGACTATATGCCCTGGGAAGAAAGTATAATCAGCCGGTGGGCGGGGAACAGCTTATCGGGCTCTACCTGGAGATGCTCCTGATCAGCCTGATGCGGCAGCATTCTGCCATCACACCGGTGTATTCTGATGCCATGAAGAAGTCCGACCAGATCTCCCTGGCCAAGTCTGACTCTGTCCTCTTAAACCGTATTACGGACTATTATGCCGCTCACCTCATGGAAGGCGTTTCCATCGATGAACTCTGCCGGGAATTCGACATCGGCCGGTCTCATCTGCAGCGAATCTTCCGGGAGCAGACAGGCCGGAGCGCCATCGACTATTTCTGCCATATGCGTATAAGTATTGCAAAGCAGCTGATCCGGGAAGATAAGCTGACCCTGACTGAGACAGCCAGGGCCCTTGGTTACACCTCTCTTCAGTATTTTTCCAGACAGTTTAAGAAGATTACGGGGATTCCTCCTTCAGAGTACCAGGATTCCATCCGGTCTGCCGTGAAGAATCCCATATATCAGCATATTGATCTGGACCAGCACAGCGATATGTATCAGGCTGCTAGCTCCACAGCTGCTGAGGATAGAGATGTCTTTGTTTCATAGACCGGATGGCTTCCATAACCGTGGCCTTATCCTCCTGATAGGTCACGCCATACCACTTCTCTTCCGACTCCAGC
>JAFUDC010000159.1 GCA_017459345.1 Eubacterium sp. | reverse complement strand
TGGTCTTGCCGCATCCGCTGTTCGCTCCGGCGATGAGTACCCGGGGCATTACTTTATCATTTTTCATATATCTGTCCTGTTGAATCACAAGCAAGTAAAACTTTCCACATCATTAACTAATATCTTTGCTGACTATTATCCCGTTATCAAAATAATCACTCCGGCCGGCGGATCATGATCAATGGAATACCGGCCTGCCTGCAGGCCTCCACCTTGATATCAACTCCACCGGTTCTGCCGCTGTCCTTACTCACCATTACTCTGGCTTCCGTCTTCCGGATAAGCTGCAGATTATCCTCCACGCTAAAGGGAGGCATCTGACCAAAGACATGGTCTTCGGGGTATCCGGCCCTGGCGCAGCCCTCGTAGGAAGATGCATTGTCAAGAACTCTGATGTAGATCCTCTCCGCTGCATCAGTCACTCCCTTAGCATAAACTGCCGCGGTGTTGACGCCTGTTGTCAGCAGAATATTCCCTTCTATCCGGTTTAATTCCTCCACTGCCTCTGCAGCATCAGACACATAGATAATCCCATCGTAATCATAGCTCAGGTCTTCCCGCTCAAACCGCTCATAGGGAATCTTAAGTTTTCCGGCAGCAGCCTTCACCGTCTCCGTGACAATCCTGGCAAAGGGATGAGAGGCATCGATGATCCTGCCGCAAGGGTGATTGCGGAAGAATTCCACAAAGCCCGCCTCATCCAGGCGGCCTGTATGCACGTCGACATCATAGTCAAGAAGCATCTCTGCCCCCAGCTTAGTGGCAACGCAGGCCAGAACCCTGTGACCTTTTTTCAATTCCTCTTCGATCACCTGGCGGGACTCCGTGGTGCCGGCAATCACAATGGTGTCATATCTGATATTATTCGTCATTATATTTCCTTCTTAATGATCATGGTAGTAAAGTAACCATAGTCCCTGTTCGGAAGAAGGGGGCCCACATACTCGCCTTCCATGCCCACATTGCTGATGATGACAGCATTTTTCTCCTTGCCCCGGCTCTTAAGGAGCTCATAGACATCCTTCACATGGCTGCCCACCTTCATGATGACAAGATTTTCGAAAGCATCAAGGACCTTCTCCACCTCGTCGACACCCTTCAGGGAAGGAATCACGCCAAAGCCGTCATTTCCTTCTACGATGGAAATATTCGCCTTGCTGGCTCCTGCACAGAAGGAGGGGATTCCGGAAACCATCTCCACCTCATATCCGGCTTCCAGCAGGGGCTTATGAATATAGGAATATGTAGAATAGATTCCGATATCTCCAAGAACAACCATGGCCAGGTTCTTTCCTTCATCCAGAAGCTTCTTTACTTCCGCGGTGGCTGCCGCCCGGTCTTCCTCCCTCCTGGCCAGGTCCTTGTTCATGGAAAATACCACCTCATAGACCTTCTCATCGGGAATCTCCACCGCACCTCTGGCGATATCCAGGGCCACGCTGCCCTCACCGCGTTTTTTCACAGGAACCACCAGGATGTCGCACTCCCTGATCAGTCTAACTGCCTTAAGTGTCATATATTCCGGATCTCCGGGGCCCACCCCAATACCATATAATTTGCCTCTCATTACTCTCTCCTCTTATAATCACTCTTTTTTCTTACTAATGTTAATCAGCTTGCCTGCCCGCAGTGGTCTGCAAAGACCTCCGCGATGGCATCAATCTCTCCCAGTCCTTTGAGGATTACCTCTACCTCATAGCCCTCCCGCTCAAGGATGGACTTCCAGGAATCCTCTCCATCACCTGCCATATCATTCCTGGCATGATCACCTGCCACCACCAGAAGGGGCATCAGGTATACCTTCCTCACCTGCCTGCGGTGCAGACGTCTGACGATATAGGCTATATCCGGGAATCCTTCCACTGTTCCCACATAGACATGATCATAAGCCAGATCCCTCAGCACATGCTCCATCATGGTGTAAGTGCTGTCCACATAGTGGGTGGTTCCATGCCCCATCAAAAGAAATGCTTCATCATCAGCCAGATCCTGCGGCAGCTCCTTCATCAGGATGTGAGCCACCTTCTGGTAGTCTTCTTCCGTGGTCAGCAGAGGGCGGCCGATCCGCACCTGGCTGAATCTCCACTTATAAGGGGCAGCCATGGCAAGCATCTTCTCAAATTCCAGCCCCGGAATGATATGGGTCGGCTGGAT
>JAFUDC010000158.1 GCA_017459345.1 Eubacterium sp. | reverse complement strand
TTGAGAAGGTAAAGAAGTATCTTGACGGCGAAGCAATCCGTCCTGAGGTGGAGTGGTGTGCTGATGGAACCATCATGATCACCATGTGCATCCCCTCCGAGAAGCGGACGGCGGAAGCAGCAGCCCTCGAGATCGGAAAACGGCTGGGTCTGGAGAAACCGGAAGTAATCAGCAAGGAAGTTCTTCAGGAAGCAGAAGGAACCCGGATCGAGATGAAGGGAAAGATTACCTTTGATATCAATCCCGATGAGCTGGAGATTCCGCCGGAGCCCCATCATTTGAGCGATGCCGTTCTCTACAAAGAGTTTGAAGAGCATCCCCTGGTGGTTGTCTGCGGTACAGTCGGTGAAGATGAGCACTCTGTAGGACTCCGGGAAATCATCAACATCAAGCATGGCGGAATCGAAAAGTGGGGCGTAAAGGTTCATTATCTTGGAACCTCCGTACCGGTAGAAAAGCTGGTTGACGCCGCCGTTGAGCTCAATGCCAATGCCATCCTTGCCTCCACCATTATCTCCCACGACAACATTCACTATAAGAACATGAAGCGCATCAATGAGCTGGCAATCGAGAAGGGGATCCGGGATAAGGTGATGATCGCCGCAGGCGGTACCCAGGTTGTTCCCGAGGAAGCACTCGAGACCGGTATCGACCAGGGCTTCGGAAGAGATTCCCATGGTATTGATGTGGCAACCTTCTTCGCAGAAGAGGCAATGCGCCGCAGGGGCGAGGAAGTGCCGGAAGCAGCAGAAGAATGAATTTAAGAAGAAAGGAATCATCATGAATAATGAAGTAAACGTTTCCCAGGCCGCAGATAATCCAAACGGCGTATCGTTTGTGGCTCTGCTCGCCATGGTAATCGGCTCTACCGTTGCCAGTGCAGTTTTCGCCTTTCCGGGGGATTTCGCCGCTGCCGGAGCCGGTATCGGAGCAGTTATGGTCGGCTGGCTGGTTACCGGTTTTGGTATGCTGGCCCTTTGTCTGGCTTTCTACTATCTCAGCAAGATGAAGCCCGAGTTAAAGGGCGGAATCTACAGCTATGCCTATGCCGGATTCGGGTCCTATGTGGGATTTAACTCTGCATGGGGATACTGGCTGAGCGAGCTCCTCTCCAACATAGCATTTTTGACCTTGCTCTTCTCTGCGCTGGGCCGTCTGTTCCCCCTGTTTGGCGCAGGCAACAATATTCCCTCCATCATCGGACAGTCCCTGATCTGGTGGATCACATTCACATTGGTTATGCGGGGAACCAAGGAAGCAACAACGGTAAACATAGTATCTACGATAGCCAAACTCCTCCCAATCATGGTATTGATCGTTGCAATCATTTTCGCAAGAGCCTTCTCGCTGAAGACCTTTATGGCCAATCTGTCCGGTATGGAGCTGGGCATGAGCTTCGGAAAACAGGTTATGGCAACCACCACCACAACAGTGTGGGCTTTTACCGGAATTGAAGGTGCCGTTGTAATCTCCGGAAGAGCGAAAAAAGCAAGCGATGTGGGTCGGTCCACCGTAATCGGGTATCTGTCCGTGCTGGTACTTTATATCATTATCTCCATCTTAAGTGCCGGAATTATGACCAATGAAGAACTGGCAGCCCTTGGCAATCCTCCTCTGGCCAGTATTCTGGAGAGAGTTGTGGGACCATGGGGAGCTACCTTTGTCAATGTTGCCGTAATCATCTCACTTCTCGGGGCAACCCTGGGCCATGCCATCATGTGTGTGGAATGTCCCTATGAGGCAGCCAACAGCGGCTCCTTCTGCGAAGCATTTACCAGGACCAATGAGAGGGGAGCACCAAAGTTTGCCCTGATCCTCACAAGCATTATCCTTCAGATTTTCCTGATTCTGTCCTACTTTAATGCTTCCACATTCCAGGTATTCTACTACTTTGCCACCGGTATGATCATGATCCCCTACTTCCTGAGTGCATGGTATTTCTGTAAGGTATCCCTGACCCAGGATAATACATTTATCAAAGCATTGGGTATCTTTAATGCTGTCTATGCATGCTGGATGGTGATCGCAGCGGGCTGGAAGGTTCTGATCGTGACTGTCTTCCTCTATGTTCCGGGTATCTTTGTATATGCCAAGGGACAGAAGGAGAAGGGCAGGAAGCTCTTTGAAAGTACATTTGACCTCCTGCTCTTTGCCGCACTGGCTGTACTTCTCCTTGTGGCAGTCTTCCTTGTTGCCAGGGGAGTTATCAACCCACTGGCAGGTTGAATCAAGAACGCCTTGGCGTTCTTGGCGCCGGATTCGGGTCAGCTTTGCTGACATAATTCCTATCCGAATCCGTGCGCATCCGCCGGAGGCTTTAATCTCTGACGCGGGTTTGTATTCCATCTAAGAGAGAAGCGAACACTTACGCACTCATCTCACGACTAAAGTCATGAGAATTCTGCGTCAGAGATTAAATATAGCATAAGCTACCTCCCTGATGTCCAGGTCCGGTGATTTGTTGTTACTTGTTGTCAATGATTCGGATCTGGGCATTGTTTTCATCAGCAGATTGAATTGATTCAAGCGTCAAAAGCGATCACGGATTGCTGCGTCGCATAGATAATATAAGGAGCCGATTACGTCCGGACTTGCGAAGCAGGACGGATACGGAATCGAGCTCTCGTCTGTCGACTCGGTCGGTGCTCCTGCTTTGCAGGGTCGTCCACTGGACGACCGCACCCGGACGGTTTAGTCACAAAAAAACTATCGTTATATAGGAGAATGAAACATGGTAATCGATGTACTTGTCGCTGAGATTGGCTCTACAACGACAGTGGTAAATGCATTTCAGAATCTGGACAGCGATGACCCGCTTTATCTGGGCCAGGGCCAGGCCCCCACATCCGTGCTGGATGGGGATGTGAGGATCGGGCTTTCGAGCGCGATTGAGGATCTGAAAAGCAAACTGGGACTGGATTCCCTGAACTACAGGGAGATGCTGGCGACCTCCTCCGCCGCCGGAGGACTGAAGATGACGGTTCATGGTCTGGTCTATGACATGACTGCCAAGGCGGCAAAAGAGGCGGCTTTGGGAGCCGGAGGAATTATTCATTATATTACCTCCGGCAGGCTCAGGAGAACGGACATGGCAAAAATCAGGAAGATTCATCCCAACCTGATCCTGATTGCGGGGGGAGTGGACTACGGAGAAAGGGAGACTGCCATAAGCAATGCAGAGATGATCCGTGCCATGAACCTGAAGATACCCGTGATCTATGCGGGAAATATTGAAAATCAGGAAGAGATGAAGCTGATTTTTCCTGAGGAAGAAGGGGAACAGCTCTATGTGGTCGACAATGTGTATCCCAAGATTGATGACCTGAATGTGGAGCCCTGTCGGAAGGTAATTCAGGATGCATTTGAAGAAAATATCACCCATGCCCCCGGGATGGAGTATGTGCGGGATATGGTCAACGGCCCGATTATCCCGACGCCTGGAGCCGTGATGGAGTGCACCAAGCTGCTCTATGACTATCTGGGTAACCTGATTGTTCTGGATGTGGGCGGTGCTACCACAGACCTGCACTCTGTGACGGAGGAATCCGACCAGGTGGCCCGGATCATGATCTCCCCGGAACCCAAGGCGAAACGCACGGTGGAGGGAGACCTGGGAGTTTATGTGAACAGGATGAAGGTTGTGGAGTCCATCGGAGAGGAAAAGCTCAGGGAAGAGTGTGCCAGGCGGGGCTTTTCCATGGAGGATGCCCTTAAGAGCTATCATGCCATCCCCAAAAATCCGGAGGAAGTGGCTCTGGTAGAGCTTCTGACCCGGGAGGCCGTCCTGAAAGCGGCGGAGCGTCATGCCGGCCAGCTTCGATATGTCTACGGACCCTCCGGTCGGAGCACAGTGGCGGAAGGAAAGGACCTGACCCAGGTGCAGTATATTGTCGGAACAGGGGGAGCCCTGACCAGGCTGCCGGGCCGGGAGGAAATCATGGCAGAGATAGCCACCCACAATGAATCCGGCATGATGCTCCTTCCCACAAAGCATGCAAAGATCCTGGTGGACAATGATTATATTATGGCATCTCTGGGTGTTCTCTCAAAAAGGCACAGGGAAGCTGCCGTAAGACTGTTAGGTAAAAGCCTTGGGGTGGATCTGATGCATCTAAGAGACCTGAATGCAAAAGACAGATACCATGGCACCACCACACAGGAGATGTCATCCAAGGTGGACAGGGAACTCGACAGGCTTCAGGAAGAGATGTCTATCCATGATGAAGAGCTGCAGAAACATATAGAAGAGTGTGAAGCCCTGGGATACGACATGAGTGCCTATAAAAAGGAGGGCGGCCACCAGGATATGGGTGACTGCAGCCATGACTGCACCCACTGTACACGACCCCACTGCCCCAATCGCCAGGCAGTGTAAGGGAAGAGAAAAAGAAAAATGGAGGATAAACCATGAAATACATATCAGTTCTCGACCTGTCCAGGATTGCAGAGCAATACTCTCTGCCGGCAGATGCCGAGATATGGGAAGACATCCGGGAGGCTTCTGTGGATCTGTCGGAATGGAAGAATCCAAAGGACAGTGTTCCGCCAAAGAAGAAGGTGGTTCTTGCCGTAATCAACGGCAGCTGGAATGGTCTCATGTTTGCCCGGGCTATGGTATTTGCAGAATTTCACCCTTCAGAAGGCTGGCAGCTCAACCATTATCCGGAATGCAGAGAGTTTGATGTCCTTGCCTGGATGGACCTGCCTGAACTGCCGGAAGAAGAATTGTTGTGGAGGTAAATAACGATGTATCCACGTTTAATGATTAATTTAGATAAACTGAAACAAAATCTTGATGCATGTGCATCCATTGTTCATCGAGTTCCGGGAGCAAGCATGATGATCGTCACAAAGGGCATGTGTGCAGATCCCGGAATCGTAAAGCTTGCTGCAGACCACCCGGCTGTGGAATATGTGGCGGATTCCCGCATTCAGAACCTGAAAACCTACGCGGATAAGGTACGGGAAAAAGGGAAAAAGACGGTACTGCTCCGGCTTCCCATGCACAGTGAAGCGTCTGAGGTTGTCCGATATGCCGATCTTAGTCTGAATTCCGAGATATCTACCATCCGCCTCCTGGATCAGGAGGCAGAAAAAGCCGGGCTCGTCCATCAGGTTCTGCTGATGATCGATCTGGGAGACCTGAGGGAAGGAATCTTTTATCAAAACGAGGAGGAAATCTTTGCTGTCGTCAGCGAAATACTTAAGATGCAGCATATAAAGCTTCATGGACTGGGTGTAAATCTCACCTGCTACGGGGCAATTATCCCGAAGCATGACAATCTGTCCTTGTTGGTTGAACTGGGAAGAAAGATAGAGAAGGCTTTCTCCATCACATTGCAGATGATCTCCGGAGGCAATTCCAGCTCCATTTACCTGATCGGCCGTGGAGAACTGCCTGAGGGAATCAATAATCTCCGCCTGGGAGAGTCCTTCCTGCTGGGGAATGATACTGCATACGGGACCAATATCCCCGGGACGGTGAGGGACACCCTGGTACTCCAGGCGGAAATCATCGAACTGAAAGACAAACCATCCTATCCCATTGGAGAGATCGGGGTGGACGCCTTTGGACACCGGCCGGAATATGTGGACACCGGGATGATGACCCGGGGGATTATTGCCATCGGCCAGCAGGATGCCCAGCTGGACAGCATGATTCCTCTCGATCATGATATTAAGATACTGGGAGGAAGCTCCGATCACATTATTGTAGATCTCAGCAGATGTCATACCCAGTACCAGGTTGGCGATGTGCTTTCATTTACCCTGGGTTATGGCGGAATGCTCAAAGCTGCCACAAGCCCCTATGTGGAGAAGGTATACAGAGGCACTGCGCAGTAAGAGAAGGGAGACAGACACTATGAAGGAAGAGAGTGCGAATAAACCCAGACAGGCCACCTTGCCGGAGGCATTATTAAGCTTTTTGCTGCTGGTACTCATTATGTCCATAGGGATTATTGTCTACAAGGTAGACCCTCACATCCCCATGTTTGTCGGCGTGATCGGAGCGGCATTAATGGCCTTCCGCTTAGGCTACAAATGGACACAGATCGAGCGCTTTATGCTGGATGGCATCAACCGGGCCCTGCAGTCCATCATCATATTATGTATCATAGGAATTCTCATCGGCGTATGGATCGATTCCGGGGTTGTGCCCAGCATGATCTATTACGGCCTGAAAATCCTTTCCCCTAAAATATTTTTTATTGCAACTATTCTGATCTGCTCTATTACTTCTCTGGCCACAGGTACTTCCTGGGGAACCATGGGAACCATGGGACTAGCCCTGATGGGCATCGGCTACGGGCTGGGCATCCATCCGGGCATGACTGCCGGGGCAGTCTTATCCGGAGCCTATTTCGGGGACAAGATGTCTCCCCTTTCTGATACCACCAATCTGGCTCCTGCCATGGCCGGAACCGATGTCATCACCCATATCAAATTTATGATGGTGCCCACGGTGATCACCTATATAATCTGCCTTGTATTCTATGGAATTATGGGCCTGAGGATCCATACTTCCGGTGCCATGGACATGAGCGCCATCAACGAGATTATGGCAGGTCTTTCGGGACGTTTCCTGATCAGCCCCCTGTTCCTGCTTCCGCCGGTGATCGTCATTGTAGCCATCGCCTTTAAGGTGCCCGCCATACCTGGAATCACCCTGGGCATCTTAAGTGCAGCAGTCTTCGGGCTGATTTTTCAGCCGGGCTGTACACTGGGAACCATCCTGGAGACAGGTATGAACGGATTTAAGCCCGCCATCGGCGTGGATGTGGTAGATAACCTGCTGGAGACCGGGGGTCTGATGAACATGATGTTCTCAGTGTCCCTGACCATACTGGCCATGATGTTCGGAGGAATTATGGAGGCAACAGGTCAGCTTGAAGTAATCGTCAGCAGGCTGATCCGCCTTGTAAAAGGAAATGTGGGCCTGATTGCTCTTACTGAAGCAACCTGCATCGTCTCCAACGCCACCATGCCGGAACAGTATATCTCTATTGTAGTGCCGGGAAGGATGTATGCAGAGGAGTACAGAAAGAGAGGACTTCATCCCAAGACCCTGTCCAATGCCCTGGAAGGGGCAGGAACCGTTACCTCCGCCCTGGTTCCCTGGAATACCTGCGGCGTCTATATCCGGACGACCCTGGGAATCGGCGTAGCCCAGTATGGCATGTGGGCCATGTTTAACTGGCTGATGCCCATCATGGTGGTCGTTCTGGCCATGTTCGGGGTAACCATCGCCAAAATGAGCCCGGAGAGTGAATAATGAAGCATATAGAGAACAATAACACTTCTCCTGCAGTGAGTGAAAATTTCCGCTTCTTTTCCCATGATAAGTGCGAATATTTTCCCTGTCATAAGACGGATCGTCCTGAAAAGTTCAACTGCCTCTTCTGCTACTGTCCCCTTTATGTTCTCGGAAGCTCCTGTGGAGGAAATTATCAATATACGGACGAGGGCTATAAGGACTGTTCAGAATGCATGCTTCCTCACGGGGAAAAGGGGTATGACCATATTGTAAACAGGTATCAGGATATCGTAAATGCGATGTCTGATAGGGAAAAAGTATAGGAGGTTATATATGGACTTAAAAGGAAGAAGTTTTCTGACACTGACAGATTTCACGAAAGAGGAGATACGCTATCTGCTGGATCTGGCCCATGAGCTGAAGGCTAAGAAAAAGCAGGGCATTACAACAAATTCGCTAAAAGGGAAAAATATCCTGCTTATATTTGAAAAATCCTCAACCAGAACCCGCAGCTCCTTTGAGGTCGCTGCATTTGATGAGGGAGCAAATGTTACATATCTTACGAATTCTCACCTGAATAAGAAAGAGACCCTGGAGGATTCTGCCAGAGTGTTCGGCCGCTTTTATGATGCCATTGAGTATCGTGGATTCGGTCAGGATATCGTCTATAAACTGGCAGAGTATGCAGAGATTCCTGTATGGAACGGGCTTACAGATACCGACCATCCCACACAGGTACTGTCCGATTTTATAACCATGGAGGAGCATATTGATAAACCTCTGGAGGAGATGAAACTGACCTTTGTAGGAGACTTGTCGGATAATGTAATGTATGCGCTGATGTACGGCTGTGCCATTATGGGTATGGTATTTAAGGCAATCGGCCCGGAGGAGACGGTATGTGACCCGGAGGTACTGAAAAAGGCACAGGAGCTTGCCCGGATAAGCGGGGCCTCTGTTTCCATCTCCCATGAGGTAGACGATGTTCGGGACTCTGATGTGATCTACGGAGACATCTGGGTGAGCATGGGGGAACCGGAAGAATTATATCCCAAACGGGTGGCAGCACTGGCTCCCTATAAGATCACGGAAAAAATGATGGAGACCACAGGTAATGATAAATGTCTCTTTATGCACTGCCTCCCTGCCTATCACGATTTCGAGACGGAAGTAGCAAGAGACATGAGGGACAGGCTGGGGCTGGATATCCGTGAGGTGGAGGATAGTGTATTCCGGAGTGCCAATTCTGTTGTGTTCGATGAGGCTGAAAACAGGATGCATACCATCAAAGCAGTGATGGTAGCAACACTGGGAGAGTAGGAACAGGAGTGGATAGGAGTGAAAAAAGAAATATCAGGCTTCCAGCTGGGAGTGACATTTGCGGGGTGTTTTCTTGGAGCCGGCTATGTATCCGGTAAGGAGACCTGGCAGTTCTTTGGAAGATATGGCTCATGGGGATGGACCGGCCTTTTTATGGCCCTCTTTGGTCTGGGAGCTTTCGGAGCAATTACCTTCTTTTTGGTACAAAATACCGGAGATGAAAGACTGGAAGATCTGATAATTCCCTGGGATATACCATTTCTCAAAAGAATTGTCTCTCTTTTTTCCGTGATCTTTTTGTTCGGGATTGTCAGTATTATGACCGCCGGAACCGGAGCTCTGTTTCAGCAGATATTTGAGATACCTCATTTTGCCGGAAGTCTGTTATTTGCTGCAGCTATCACTTTTTTTACTCTCACAGGCAAAGAGGGAATGGTGGCAGTCTTCTCTGTTATCGTTCCCTTTCTCACCATAGCAGCTGTTCTGATCTGTATGCTGGCTCTGGCCATTCTCCCTCCTTCAGAGGTGGAGCTTACATCGAGAGGATTTGAGTGGGTCTTCTCCTCAATAACATTTGCCGCTTATAACATGTTCAGTACCATTGCCATCCTTGCTCCTCTGGGGAAAATAGTAAAGAGAAAAAGTATCTTTCCTGGGATATCTGTCGGGGCAGGTATTCTGCTGCTGATTGCAGGATTGATTCTGCTTGTTCTGGAAAGAAATCCGGAGGCAATCATGGAAGAACTGCCCATGCTATCGGTGGTTTTTCAAATATCTAAATATGTAGGCTGGCTGTTTGGACTCCTGCTTCTGCTGGCAATGTTTGGGACCGGTTTTTCCTGTTTTCTCACTGCTGTTAACCAGGTGATAGAACAGTTTCCGGCTGCGGGGGAGAAACGGATTCTGAGCATCTTTGTTCTGGCAGCCCTGTCCTTTTTGGCCTCAATGTGCGGATTTGGAGATCTCATCAGCATTATCTATCCGGTTTTTGGCTTTTGCAGCTTTTTGTTTCTGATTTGTATGATTGTGCATTTTATACAACAGCTTCTATAGAGGCTCCCTTCTTTATAGTGGGGAGAACAATTGCCATTTTCGTTAGAAATGTTTCTGAAGATATGTAGTAAAGGAGACAGACAACCATGATTCTACACACAGAGCGAATGGAAATCGCAGAAGCAGATTTTCAGGATGTGGATATGATAAAAGAAATAGAATCCCATCACGATAACAGGGATTTCGTCTGGACAGGGACAAGGGAACAGCACCAGGAGGAAATAAAGAGGCAGGATTATCTGCTTCTCATATTCAAAGATGATAGAACCTTTACAGACTGGAATCCTGCGGAGGATGGCTATGCTGGCATCCCCAGAGAGATAAAAGGATTTGCCCTGATTCATCTGAATGAGCAGTCCCATATTTTCGAGATACGACGGATTGCGATCACAGAGAAGGGAAAAGGGTATGGACGGGAAGCCATGGAAGCACTGATCCGGTATGCATTTACCCGAACCGGAACAAATCGTCTGTGGCTTGATGTATATCCGGATAATATCAGAGGGATCTGCTTATATGAATCTCTGGGGATGCATCGAGATGGCATACTGCGTCAGAATTATAAGTCGGAGCGGGGATATCTGGATCAGATTGTGTATTCTATGCTCCGGTCAGAGTATAGAGGATAAGAATTGATAAGGGGGATCACTATGAATAGAGAGCTGGCCGTGATTGGCGTACAGATGGACTTTGGTCAGTCTCGCCGGGGAATCAATATGGGGCCATCCGCTATCCGTTATGCCGGATTGCTTGAAGGACTGGAATACCTGGGATATCAGGTTTGTGATAAAGGAGATATAATCCCTATGCAAAAAGGGAAATCTCTTAAAAATATGCGGAACTATGAGCAGGTAATCGACGGAAATTTCCGCTTGTTTTGGGATGTGACCGATTCATTGAAAAGTGGTATGTTTCCCATCATCCTTGGAGGGGATCATAGTATCGCAGCAGGAAGTGTCTCCGCCGTGTCTAAATTCTATGAAGAAGAAGGCGGAATCGGAGTCATATGGATCGATGCCCATGGAGACTGGAATAACGATGAGACATCTCCCACAGGAAATATGCATGGCATGCCATTTTCAGCTGTCTGTGGCTATGGACCGGATATTATGGCAGACTTTGGCCAGGTTCCGGCCTATGTGGATGTAAAAAAATGTGTTCAGATTGGTGGAAGAGACATAGATACTGAGGAGCGGAAGCGGATGAAGGAAGCGGGAGTTACTGTCTTCCCGATGAATGCAATTGACAAACTCGGAATGAACGAGGTAATCGGGCGGGCTGTGGAGATAGCCGGAAGCGGAACCGCCGGAATACATCTGAGCTTCGATATTGATGCAGTTACTCCGGAAGCAGCTCCCGGAACCGGTACAGTTGTACATAGCGGACTTACTGCCAGAGAAGCATTTTTTGCCATGGAGGTGCTGGCAGAAAGCAGAAAGCTTCTTTCCATGGATATGGTGGAGGTGAATCCCATTCTGGATGAGAAGAATAAAACCGCGATTCTTGCTTCGGAATTGATTCAGTCTGCCTTGGGGAAAACAGTGTATTGATATACGCTTTCTCCTGTTGCATGAATTTGTAATTCACTTGATTTCACGAGACTTTTGTGATACGATTGCATTACAAACAAATGCATTATATAGGAGGTGCTACCATGGCAAATGGATTACTTCAGCTTCGAATAGATGATTCACTGCGGCAGGAAGCTGCTGATATTTACGCACAGCTCGGTTTGGATCTGCCTACCGCGATCCGCATGTTCCTGAAACGTTCGGTACAGGTACGGGGCATTCCCTTCAGTATGCTTCTTCCGGACGAAGATTATAAAGCAACTGCGGCGATTGCTGCCATGAAGCGGATGAGCCTGGATGCTGAGAAGGCTGGTGTATCTGACATGACACTGGAGGAAATCAACGCGGAGATAGCGGCGGTAAGGAGCGGGAAATAACAGATGAAACTTTCTTGATCCCGCGAAGGTGAAGGAGAACCTTCCAGATCCCAAGGATGTGGTTTTCTATGCTGTCACTATGGAAGCAAGAAAGGCAGACGATGCCTATCTTGTTACCGGGAATATAAAACATTTCCCGCTGAAACCTTTTGTGGTAACTCCGCGAGAAATGCTGACAATCCTGGAAAATAAGGGAAGGCCTCTGCAGGTGGATGAGGGTGATGAAGGAGAATGATGCGCAGATTCACTATAATCAGGGAGGTGCAATGAGTGAAAAAGATCGGAATTGGATATGAGAATTACAAAAGAATCATAGACGATGGCTGTTATTATGTAGATAAGACACCTCTCATTCGTGAACTGGTTGGGAAGGGAGGGATTGTCACCCTGATTACCCGCCCACGCCGGTTCGGGAAGACTCTGGCTCTTTCCATGCTGCGCACATTTTTCGAGAAGGAATACGATTTTGAGGGACATTTGCTGGATAACCGCCGCTACTTTGAAGGGAAGAAGATTATGGAGGCGGAGGAGGATGTCCTCTCCATGATGGGCCAATATCCTGTGATCAATCTGTCTCTGAAATCGGCAAAGCAGCCGAATTTTTCGACAGCCTTTAAGAATCTGCGGGATGAGATTATCGGAGAATACAGACGGCATGCCTATATGTGGCAGTCTGATAAACTGCTGGAGGATGAGAGAGACCAGCTCAGATCACTGGCCAGGGCTTCTAAAGATGAGGACCTGTTTGACGACAAAAAGTTTGAGGCGGAGGTGGGCAGGTATTCTACGGCATTAAAGGTCTTATGTCAGTGTCTGGAGAAGCATCACGGGCAGAAGGTCATCCTCCTTATCGATGAATATGATGTGCCCCTGGAGAATGCCTGGTACAGCGGCTTTTACAAGGAAATGGTCGGCTTTATCCGGTCACTCTTTGAATCTTCCATGAAGACCAATGATGCCCTGGTCTTTGCGGTTGTCACCGGCTGTCTTCGGATAAGCAGGGAGAGTATCTTCACCGGACTCAACCATCTCGAGATTAATTCGATCCGTGATGTGTCCTACGCGGAAGGTTTTGGCTTTACGGAAGAAGAGACCGAGCAGATGCTCATAGATTATGGCATAGCAGACAGGATTCCTGAGGCAAAAAGCTGGTACAATGGATATCTCTTCGGAGAGCTGGAAATATACAATCCATGGAGCATTATCAAATATGTGTCAGGGATCGTTAATAATAAGAGACAATTTCCCGAACCCTACTGGGCCAACACCTCCTCTAATCAGATTATCAGGGACATGATTTGGCATGCAGATGAGGATATGAGGGAAGAACTGGATCATTTAATCCAGGGCGGTGTGATAGAGAAGCGGATTCATGAGGATATCACTTACGGGGATGTCTATGAATCGGAGGACAATCTCTGGAATTTCCTCTTCTTTACCGGATATATGAAGAAGGTGTCGGAAAGACAGGTTGGAGACGATATCTATATGACCATGAGGATTCCCAACCGGGAAATCCGGAGCATATACAGCAATCAGATCAGCTTATGGTTTGACAAGCTGGTTAAGGGTAGCGACAGAAAGACACTTCATCAGGCTGTGCTTGATGGGGATACTGACCAGATGGAGGACTATATCAATGGACTCCTGGAGAAAAGCATCAGCACCTTTGACAGTGATGAAGCCTTCTACCATGGATTTTTCCTGCCATTGCTCTATGGAGTTCCCGGATATTCCGCCAGGTCAAACAGGGAAGAGGGAGACGGACGGCCTGATATCGTCCTCTATCCCAACCGGCCCAGGGACCCTGCCATCCTCTTTGAAGTGAAGGTACGAAAAAGATTCAACCAGATGCAGGACGGCCTGGAGGAGGCGTTTGCCCAGATAAGAGATAAGAGGTATGAAGAAGGCATACTGGATGATGGATATATAGGATCTGTGTCATATGGAATCTGTTTTTGTAAGAAGAGCTGTATTATCGGGAGGCTGCCGTAAGGCAGCCTCTTTGCTATGTATTGAAAATTACAGTTGTCACTTCTTATGCGACTTCGCTACCTCTGTGGCCTCCTCCAGGATTTCCAGAACCCGGACCACTTCCTCATCTTTGATTACCTTGGGAGCACCGTTTTCGATGGTGTGGACGCCCAGATTATAATAATCGCAGTGGCTTTCCAGAGGGACCAGCCTAGCCAAATTTGCTGCTTTCCGGGGGATGAATGACCGATAGATTTCAGATTGCGAGAATCCAGATTCAATGGTATCATATTGAAAAAGGTCAGTTCTGGAGGATGAAGTAATGGAAAGAAGACTTCCGATTGGCATACAGGGCTTTGAAAAGCTTAAGGAAGAGCACTATCTTTATGTCGATAAAACAGAATATATCTACCAGCTTGTTCATGGCTCAGGCTCCTATTTCTTAAGCAGGCCGAGACGATTTGGCAAGAGTCTTCTTCTTTCAGCCATACGGGCATATTGGGATGGGAAAAAGGATCTGTTTCGTGGACTGGCGATTGAGGAATTAGAGAGAAGTAATCCGGATGCCTGGAAGTCGTATCCAGTCTTTTTCTTCGATTTTAACGGTGAGAACTATCAGGAGAACTCCCTGGAAAGTATACTGGATCAGAGGCTTGCTGATTGGGAAGCAATCTACGGCGATCAATATAAAGAGAGGACATTGGGCGACCGGTTTCAGAAGCTTCTGGAGATGGCAGCGGAACAAACTGGCCGCCGATGTGTGGTTTTAGTAGATGAATATGACAAGCCTCTGCTTGAAACCATTGAGGATTTAAAGAAAGAAGAACATAATAGAGAGGTATTTAAAAGCTTCTTCAGTGTATTGAAAAAAGCAGATGAATCTATCCAGTTTGTCTTTATTACCGGAGTAACCAAGTTCAATAAGATAAGCATTTTCAGTGATTTGAACCAATTGCGGGATATTTCTTTAAGCAGAGAGTTTTCCGGAATCTGCGGAATTACCGGGACAGAGCTGACAGGATGTTTTGATGAGGAGATAGAAAAACTTGCAAAAGTCCAGGAATTATCGAGGAAGGAATGTATTGTCAGATTAAAACAAACCTATGATGGCTACCATTTCCATCCGGATAGTTCAGGTGTTTATAATCCCTTCAGTTTGCTAAACGCCTTCGCAGAAGGAGATTTCGGGTCCTACTGGTTTTCCACGGGTACACCAGGTTTTTTAGTTAAAAGGCTGAAAAAAATGGGATTTGATGTGAGAAAACTTAACAACAGGACTTTATATGCCAGCGAAGCAAAACTATCAAATTACACTGTAGATAATCCGGATCCCCTGCCTTTGCTTTATCAGACCGGGTATCTGACCATTGCAGATTATGATAAAAAAAGAAAAAGATACACTCTTTGCTTTCCAAACGAAGAAGTTGAATATGGTTTCCTGGAGAACCTGATACCGGAATATACTCCTGCCGCCGCAAGTGGTACAGGTACAGATATCTTTACTTTAGAGACTTATATAGAGGACGGAAATCTTGAAGGAATCAGAAATGTGCTCACAGCATTGTTTGCAAGCATTCCATATACAGAGGATAGAAATCCTTTCGAACATTACTTTCAGAGTGTCATATATCTGATATTTACTTTGCTTGGGAAGTATGCCCGCTGTGAAATGCATACCTTTACCGGAAGAATCGACTGTATCCTTGAGGCTGAGGATTACATTTATATTTTTGAATTTAAAAGAGATGATACTGTTGAGGCAGCATTAGCCCAGATAGAAGAAATGGAGTACGCACTTCCTTTTGTAGCAGATCAACGGAAGTTATATAAGATTGGAGTGACATTCGATTCTGAAAGGAGAATGTTATCCGATTGGAAGGTAGAGGAATAACTTTTTCAATATCTTCTGCTTTCGGCTGCCAGAAGATATTGAAAAAAGTTAACTAAGCAATATATGACAACCAACATCGCCCCCGTCAGGCTGGCAGCCTGACGGGGGTGTTAATAGTTTCGGCATCACCCATTCACATACTCCACAAACTTAAGGAACCCTTCCTGCCCTTCGGGAGTTCTCTTATAGACGCCGGCGCATTCCAGCACCTTGGTAAACACATGTCCAATCTCCTCCTGGACGATAGCGTGGATATTGTTTCTGTTCAGGTCCGGATATTTGGGAATCCAGGCATCTGCCCAGTCGGCATGTTTTTCCGTTGATTCGTCAGCCCGGAGGTCTTTGCCGGACAGGATAGCTTCCTCCAGAACCGCCATCTCCTTTTTCAGGCGGGCCGGCAGGATGGCCAGTCCCATAACCTCAATAAGGCCGATGTTTTCCTTCTTGATATGGTGAAGGTCTGCGCTTGGATGGTAAACCCCCCAGGGAGATTCTTCAGTGGTGATATTATTGCGCAGCACCAGGTCTAACTCGTAGAGGCCGTCATGCATCCTGGCGATGGGTGTGATGGTGTTATGGGGAACGCCATCAGTCTCGCTGAAGATGAAGGATGCCTCATCGGTGTATCCCCGCCATGCGGCCAGGATGTCGTCTGCAGCATCTGCCACCATGGCAAGGTCGGCGCCCTGCAGGCGGATGACTGACATGGGCCACTTTACGATCCCGGCTGTAAGGTCGGGATATTTTTTTAAGGTAAATGCTCTTTCTATGGGCGCTTTAGCCATGGCGAATACATAGCCGCCTCCCTGGAAATGGTCGTGGCTTAAGATGGACCCGCCCACGATGGGGAGGTCAGCGTTGGAGCCTGCCATATAGTGGGGGAACTGACCCACAAAGTCCAGGAGCTTTAAGAAGGCCTGCTTGTCAATCTTCATGGGGATATGCTCTTTATTGAGGATGATGCAGTGCTCATTATAATATACATAAGGAGAATACTGCAGATAATAATCCTCATTCATCAGCCGAATAGGGATGATGCGGTGGTTCTGTCTGGCTGGATGGGAGAAATGTCCTGCATAGCCTTCATTCTCCCGGCAGAGAAGACAGCTGGGATAGCCTGACTTCTTAGCCTGGCCGGCCTTGGCGATGTCTCTGGGATCCTTCTCCGGCTTGGAGAGGTTGATGGTGACATCAAGGGGGCCGTACTCGGTATCCACAGTCCACTGCTCGTCCTTTGCAATCCGGTCCCTGCGGATATAGTTGGTATCCTGGCTGAACTGATAATAGTAGTCGGTGGCTTCTTTGGGAGACTCATTAAGCTTACCTGCAAATGTGTTTCTGACCACAGATGGCGGCGGTGTGATCAGCCCCATGATCTTGGTATCAAACAGGTCCCGGTAGGTGATGGTATCATCCGGAAGCAGACCCTGGTCTGCAGCGTAATTTACCATGTCCTCAAGGATTTCATGAAGAGGACGAATTTCATGGAGAGGGCGGCTGCCATGACTGCCCTGCCTGTCTTGAACTGCGGAAGCATCCTTTGTATCTTCCTCATAAGAGTCCAGTCCAAATAATTCCAGCAGGCGGTTAACAGTATAAACTTCATCAGCCGGGTCGATCAGACCGGTAGAAAGACCGTATTGAATTAATTCCTTGATATATGTTGTAATCATATTTACTATCCCCTTTACATATTTGCCTTCAAAACAATATCTTTTTCATCTGTTCTTCACAGTACCTGCATTCCACCGTACTTTCGAATCTTTAATACGCTGCAGGAGCCATCTCCGAAAATCAGGTCCATATAGTTTTTATATCCAGTGACATGCTCATCCTTGACAAAGGCCTGGATGGTGCCGGCGAAGCCGCCTCCGTGAACCCGGCATACTTCTGCATCATCGAGAATGGCTTCGCTGGCTGCCAGGGCTACGGACACATTCTGATGAGCCACATCAGAGTTGGTGTAAACATTCTGCAGGAACTTGAAGGAGGAATCTCCGGATGCCTTCACTGTCTTAAGAAATGTAGAGAAATCTCCATCTTTAAGGGCAGATACCTCTTTCTTCACCCGCTCATTCTCCTCCACAAAGTGGATGGCCCTTAAAGCAGCCCTGTCCCCGGCTGCTTCTCTGACCTTGGAAAGGCCGGCAAGGAGCTCGGACCTTGGCACCTGTCCCATAAAGTCCTTACCGAAGCAGGCGGCAGCGGCCTTCATCTCAACAGGAATTGCAGCATAATCTGCTGTTAGGTCTGCATGGGAACCCTTGGTATCAACGATGCAGAGGCTGTATCCCTGACCGGAGAGGTCATAGGAAACCTTCTCAACCACCGGATCAGCCGGATCAGCAAAATCGATATGCACCAGGTTGCCCACGGAGCTGGCCATCTGGTCCATGAGGCCGCAGGGCTTGCCAAAGTAGACATTCTCTGCCTCCTGTCCGATGATGGCGATATCAATGGGAGTAATCTTCATATCATTGTAGAGGCCGCTTTCGATGATTCCGATCAGAGTCTCAAAGGCAGCGGAGGAGGAAAGGCCTGCCCCGATCAGGACATCACTGGTGATGTAGGCCTGAAAGCCGCCGATCTCAAATCCCCTCTTCTGGATGCCGGCGATGACACCCTTAATCAAGGACCGGGTGGTACCCTCCTCAGCAGGGTCTGCGGCCAGATTGTTTAAAGAGATGGTGATCATCCCGGAATTGCCGGAGACCACTTTTACTGTATTTTCTTCAGTTCTTTTCACGATGGCGATGGCATCTAAGTTGATGGAGGCTGCTAAAACCTCACCATGCTGGTGGTCTGTGTGGTTGCCGCCGATCTCACTGCGGCCCGGAGCGCTGAAGATGGAAACGGCATCCTGGCCTTCTTTGCCGAAAAGCTCCTCGTAGGTTTCGATGGCTGCGATGTAGCGGCCTCTCTGGTAGGAGAGCAGGGCATCATCAACGTAGATGTCCAGGAGCAGATTGTCATGTTCTTTGTTCTGGAATTCTTCTTTCAGGATACTTGTTGCTTTCATAGGGATCCTCCTCTAAATGCCTGCTTTTTTTGGTTAATACTGCTGGATGCCCGATTTTTTTATCTTTTTTGCTTTAATCTGTATGTGCCGCGACACTTTGGCTGTTTCGCTTCGCAATCGAGACAAGATCAGGCTCCTGTGGGGATATGTAATAAAGTCTGTTATCATTTGGATGTCTTAACCCTACTATACACTGTCTTTAATAAAAAGTAAAGAGAAATTTACTAAAAAATAAAAATTTACTAAAATCAATAGATCTCGATTTCAAAAACATCTCGGTCGTCTTGTTTTTTCTGAGCTGTTCTTGAATGAGGGTGTACAAGCATGGGTTTATGGAAGAGTTTTCGATGGTAGAGGGGTATTCGTCTTTGTTTTTGCAAATATTTTTGAAATAATAATGATATGCCGCTGCTTTTTGCCAAATAATGAATTTTATCGGAGGTTAAAATGCCTATGAAACATCCTTTTTTAAGATCAGCTTTGATGAATTGCCGCTCTTTTAATAGTATCTACCTAATAAATTTGATAAAAAGAGTCCAATACTAAAAGAATGGTTAACACAACTATATTTATAAATATATGGATGCGAACATAATAGAACATCACCGCAACTACTGGTTTTCCTCTTCACATTGGAAAGCGCTTACGCGCCGCGCAACTCGCGCGCAATCGCCGAGGCGTTTATGATTGATAAATCTGCATGGCTCGGAGTAGTTACTCATCAACTATATTTCAGCGTCAGATAATATGAATTATCGGAAGGAAAGCTGAGCAAAGCGAAGCTTTACTTTCACCCGATAAATCACAGAGCAGCGTCAGCTGCGTCGGCTCTAAGATTCTTATAATAATATCTGTGTCGACAATCACTTATAAGTATGGTAAAATAAATGGGCATTTTATTTGAATTTAGTAAACAGAAGAAAGGGATTCCTGACTGTTTTAGACGTAATCAAGCCTGGTACCAGCTGTGCTGGCAGGGAGCAAGTCAGGAAACAGCATAAACTTGTTGAGGTGAACATCCATGGCTACTTTAAAAGACATAGCAGCACGGTCCGGGGTTTCCGTGAGCGCGGTTTCCAGAATTCTTAATCATGATGCGACTCTGGGAGTGCCGGCTGAGACCAGACAGAGGGTTTTTGATACGGCCAGAGAGCTGGGTTATCAGAAACCGGCCAGAAAGAATAAGAAAAAAACAAAGAGAAAGGCCTCTTTTACCATGGGAATCCTCCAGTGGTTTTCTGCCCAGGAGGAACTGGCGGATAACTACTATCTTCAGATTCGCCAGGGAATCGAGGATTTCTGTGTGAAGAATGACATCGAGATTCGCAGGGCATTTCGGACTGATGCAGATTATATGAAGAATATTCAGAATGTGAATGGATTGATCTGTATCGGAAAGTTTAGTAAAACGGAGGCCGAAACTCTGGTCAGCCAGTGCAGGAATATTATCTTTCTGGATATGAATATAGATGATCCGGAAATAACCACCATCACTCTGGATTTTGATCAGGCAGTGAAGGATGCCATTGCCTTCTTTGAGGAATATGGACATGACCGGATTGCCTATATCGGAGGCAGAGAATATACATCGGATGGAGCAGAGGTTTATGATGAGAGGCGGGCTGCCTACGTCAGTGACCGCCAGGAGAAGGGCCTTTATCAGGAGGATTATCTGCAGGAGGGCAGCTACAGCTCGGCTTCCGGATATGAGATGATGAAAAGGCTCCTGCCCGATGAGAATCATGAACAGAGCAAACTGTCCGATGAGAACCACGAACAGAGTAAACTGCGCGGTGAAAACTATGACCAGAACCATTTGCCGGAGAATATTCCCTCCCCCACAGCTGTCTTCTGCGCCAGCGACCAGATTGCCTTCGGAGCCATGAAGGCAATCGTGGACAGCGGCCGGAAAGTTCCTGAGGATATTTCCGTGATTGGCTTTGACGATGTGGATATGTGTGCATTCTCTTCCCCGGCCCTCACCACCCTGCATGCCCCGGCCTATGATATGGGTCAGCACGGGGCGAATATCCTATATGCGGCCTCCAATCTGAGTATACATACTCCCATGAAGATCCGGATTCCCTGCAGGCTGGTGGCCAGGGAGTCGGTAGCCGGGAATTCGCAGTCATAAAAATTATACTTGCATACTTCCCACATTATTTAGAAATATGAATGTGGGAAGTGTGTATTATTATATCTCCTTATAACCCTTCGGGTGACTCTTATGCCAGTTCCAGGCTGTAGTTATGATGGTCTCAAGGTCTGCATACTGCGGATTCCAGCCGAGGATCTGTTTTGCCTTATCGCTTGATGCAATCAGTGTGGAAGGATCTCCGGCCCGGCGGGGTTCTTCCTTTGCCGGGATGGGGTGGCCTGTCACCTTTCTGGCTGTTTCAATCACTTCTTTTACGGTAAATCCAACTCCATTTCCCAGATTGAAGATATCACTTTCTCCTCCCTTTCTGAGATAATTCAAGGCCAGGATATGTGCCTGGGCCAGGTCTGTGACATGGATGTAATCCCGGACGCAGCTGCCGTCTCTGGTGTCATAGTCATTTCCAAAGATGGAAATATACTCTCTCTGCCCGTTGGGAACCTGAAGGATCAGTGGAATCAGATGGGTTTCCGGATTGTGGGCCTCGCCGATTATCCCGTCCGGATGTGCCCCGCAGGCATTAAAATAGCGAAGAGAGACATATCTCAGATTGTGAGCCTGGGCGGTCCACTTGAACATTTTCTCCATGGAAAGCTTGGTCTCGCCGTAGCAGTTGGTAGGTAAGGTACGGTCTGTTTCCAGAATCGGGATGCTCTCCGGCTCGCCGTAGGTAGCAGCGGTGGAGGAGAAGACGATCTTGTCGATGCCGTGGGCGACCATGCTTTCCAGCAGGACTTCCGTTCCGCATAAGTTATTATTATAGTATTTCAGAGGATCCTTCATGCTCTCACCAACCTGGGAGCTGGCGGCAAAATGAATCACACCGTCAATATCTTCCTTTTCAAATACGGAATCCATGAAGGCTCGGTCCCGGATATCCCCTTCATAAAACTTTGCCTTAGGGTGAACCGCTTCTTTAAATCCTGTCATCAGATTATCAACGATTACAACCTTTTCCCCTTTATCAATCAGTTCATAGACAGTGTGGGAACCGATGTAGCCGGCTCCGCCCAATACAAGAATGCTCATAATGAATCTCCTTTTTCCATTTTTCATTATTCAAGTCCGGCCTATGCCGGAGGCTGCTTAGAAGAGAGTTGGCCCCCTTTTGAGTTTATTTAGCTCTTCTCTTCTCCTATAAAGTAGGGGCCATCCTCTTCTTAGTATACTCTGCTTCGCTCAATATGTAAAGAGAAAATTTACTAAAATTAAAATATTTACTAAATATTTGATTGGTAGAAGGGAGTCTGCATCAGACGCTGGCAATGACGGATGAAGCCCAAGTCAAGTCACAATGGCAAGTATCTTAATATTTAAGACTGAAAGTACGAAGCCCAGAGATGTAGGAGATGAAAAATTCTGTTCAAAGATATTTTTATCAACTAAAGTTGATAAAAGACCTTGAGATCAATATATTATCGACAAAAATAAGCATGAAAAGGTAAGATACACCTAAGAATGAAGTTTTGGAGTAGATAAATAAAGATTGAGCGGTAGATTTTATCTGAAATCTACGATAAAAAACTGGAAAAAACAAAGCTGTATCTCCCAGAACTCCATTTCAAGAGTCAAGTCCATATTTGTGTGTAAATTGTTTTAGGCAATATCAAGCTTATTTTGATTTACTCTGAACTACGTGTTACTGTACCGTGAACTCAAAAGGCTATAATACCTATGAGAAATTAGGATTGCATAAATCTTTTACAGCTGTTATGATAATACAAGCTATGCAGAAAACAAAAACAAAAGGCTCCGGCGCAAGGGAACGCCGGGGCATTCTTAATATTCGGAGCCGATTTTGTCCGTGCAAGCCAAGCGGCACGGTTACGAAAGCGAGCACCTGACAATTTAAGCAAGAAAACAGCTTGCACTATTAGAGGAGGAAATGAGATGAGACAATCATTTGGAAAGATAGCAGATGGAAGAGAAGCAGGGCTTTTCAGAATCAGCGCTGGCAGGGACCTTACTGCCTGGGTGACCGATTACGGAGCAGCCCTGGTCCGCCTGATCTTTAAAGATAAAGACGGTGTTTACAGAGACCTGGTTCTGGGCTATGATGACGCTGCATCCTATGAGCGAGGGACGGAATCCTTCGGCGGAACGGTGGGCCGGGTGGCCAACCGCATCGGGCAGGGAAGGTTTTCTCTGGGCGGGCGGACCTGGCAGCTGACCACCAACAATGGCCCCAATACCCTGCATGGGGGCCGGGACTTTTATGTCCACCGCCTCTGGGAGCTGGACTCGGAAAGTGATTCCTCAGTCAGCTTCCGCCTGGACAGCCCGGATGGGGACCAGGGCTTTCCGGGGAATGTCTGCATCAAGTTGACTTACCGGGTGACAGAGGATGACCAACTTCTGATTGAGTACCATGCACAGTCAGATGCAGACACCCCCATCAACCTCACCAACCACAGCTACTTTAATCTGGGCGGCCATGACAGCGGCTCCGTGCTTGATCAGATTGTTTCGATTCAGGCAGATTCCATGACGGAAACAGATCATAACTCCCTGCCTACGGGGGAACTCCTTGACCTTGAGGGGACCCCTATGGATTTTCGTCAGCCGAAAGCGCTGGGACGGGATATCCGGGAGGACTATGAGCCGCTTCATATAGGCAATGGCTATGACCACAATTATGTGATTGGCGGATATGACTGCTCGGGTGAGAACAACGTTTACCGCGAGGCTGCCAGCCTCTACTGCAAGTCCACAGGAATTAAGATGAAGGTCTGTACCGACCTTCCGGGCCTCCAGCTTTACACGGCCAATTATGTGAATGAGGAGCCCGGAAAAGGGGGAGTGGTCTACCAGTCCCGGGCCGCAGTCTGCTTTGAGACCCAGTTCTTCCCCGATGCCATCAACCATGAGAATTTCCCCGGCGGACTGCTTAAGGCAGGGGAGGAGTTTGTGACCAGGACCGGCTACCGGTTTTCAGTGGAATGAAGCATCGGGAGAAAATACTGCTGTTCACTTTTTATGGTGAGCAGCTTTTCTTTTTTGGCGCGAAATTAAAAAGCTAAAATCTATTGAAAAATCAGAAAAAATAAGGTATAGTGTATAAAGTTAGTAAAGACTAACTTCCAATCGAACATTTCAACCACATATGGCTAGAGCATTATTTTGCTCAACTTGCACGCGAATTTTCTGCGAGATTCACAATTTACATGAGGAGGTTTGAGATGATAAAAACAGCACTGAT
Organism: Eubacterium sp.; assembly: GCA_017459345.1. Lineage (GTDB taxonomy): Bacteria > Bacillota > Clostridia > Lachnospirales > Lachnospiraceae > Anaerobutyricum. The sequence goes on along the minus strand of JAFUDC010000158.1, from coordinate 10,710 downwards.
TGAAGGCCTGGTCTGGTCTGGGTTATGGATGTTCTTTGTTTATGTGATTATGAAGTGCTTTCCCTGGGAGATGCTGCACGACTATCCTGAAGATGTCCGTAAGGCGTCCAAACTTTCGGAGCCGGACAGCCGACAGAAAAGGAATGCGAAAATCTTCAGCGGAATCGGATCAATTATCATTTTTGGCGCATTGATTCTGTTTGGACTTACTTATTTTCGTAATGGTAAGGCAGAATTTTCAATGATCTTCTGTTTTCTGTTCATTATCGCCATGAGCTGGAATGTCATCGACCTCCTGGTCATGGACTGGCTTCTGGTCTGCACGCTGCGGCCTGCCTGGCTGATTATTCCGGGTACGGAAAACTGCAGCAGTTATGAAGATTTCGGTCATCATTTCAAAGGTTTCCTGATCGGCTGCCTATACACGACAATCATGGCGCTGGTTTTTGCAGGAATCGATTACGCGATCTTGCATTATCTGATATGGACGTAGTAAAAAATGTCTATCAGGGAATATGATATCGGAGGTATCAGCAATGTATAAAAAATACAGAAATATGGCCTGCATGGGGATCGTCGGCGCCATCTTGTTTGGTGTGGGCGACTGGCTGATCTATTTGTATCCCGGGCTTACGCTTGACAGTGATATCCAGCCATTATGGGCAGAAATGTCGGCGTATAGATTCATGGGTTCAACCTGGTGCGGAATGATCGGCGGAATTGTCATGATGCTTGGCGCTTTCAGCGCATATACAGCGATCAAAAATGAGCTGGGGAAGAAGCCGGGAATGGCTGCGGTTCTCGGTATACCCGGAGCTGTGATGGCCGGATTTGCGCATTTTGCACTGGGAACACTGCTTCCGCTTACATATAAGAATGCGCTGGCAGAAGGCGCTTCTGCCGACCAGGCTGCCCGGATGTGCATGAGATGGTCTTCCTACATGGCGCTCCCGAATGTGCTCATGATACTACTCCTTTATCTTCCCTTGCTGATGATTTTGTATATGACGATACGTGGCAAGTACGGAATACCCCGAAAAACGATTTTGATCAATGCCGGCTATGCCTTGCTTATAGCAGTCCTCCAGCTTGTTCTTAGGAACTGGAAATGGATCGGCGCACTCGGTGCCGCCGAGAGTTTGTTTGAAGGATGTATTTATATCAATCTTGTTATCTACTGGAATCGGAAAGCGATTACGATTGATAAAAAACGATAGAAATTCTGTTGAATGAGGGAGGTGACCAAACAGAATGAATTTACACCTTGGTGATGTCGAAGAAACGGCCCTTATTCCCCTTGCGGTGAGAGCCAATGAGAGCAGAAGAAAAAATGCCAGGATCAACGATCCAAAAGCGGTGGAGATTATTGATACGCTTGGAATTGATACCAGGAATCTGGACAAGCTGGTAACACACGAATGTGTCGTGGCCAGAACGATTCTCTTTGATAATATGACAAAAGCATTTATCCGGAAGAATCCGGATGCCGTCTGCATCAATCTGGGCTGCGGCCTGGACGACCGTTTCTCCCGTGTCGATAACGGGCAGATCTCCTGGTACAATGTTGATCTGCCGGATTCAATTGAAGTCAGAAAGAAAGTCTTTGAAGAAAGCGACAGGGAGAAGATGATCGGCTGCAGTATTCTGGATGATCACTGGAGTGACGATATTCCCAAGGAGAAGCCCGTCATTATCGTTGCGGAAGGCCTGTTCATGTATTTTTCCCGGGAACAGGTTTCCGCAATCTTAAGGAGTCTGACCGAAGGTTTTCCCAGGGGGGTTCTTCTTGTGGAACTTATGCGCCAGAAAATGATGAAGGAGGACATGCATGATACCGTGAAGCATACCAACGCGACCTTTGGCTGGGGAATTGAAAAGACCGGGAGGGAACTCACCTTATTGAATGACAGGATCTCATTTGTCAGGGAGATGACCTTCTCGGAGCAGATGAAAAAGGGCAGGCTTTTAAGCAGAATACTCGGAACGATCATCGGGGATATGAATAACCGGCTGTCCGTGTTTGAATGGAGGTAAGAAATGTACACCATTATTTTAACCATTTTCCTCACTCTTGTATTCTGCGCAGCTATCGCAGTGATGCTGCTCTCAGCCGTAGCTTTTATCCAGGACAAAAAGTTCTTTTCTTCAGCTCCGAAGGAGATACAGGCGGTCATTGAAGCCAGACCGGAAGAACTGTTCCCGGGTGCCAGAGCGATTGGGTGGCTGCTTTTTATTCTCAGTTTGCTTATGGCATCAGGAGTCGTGGTAATATCAATCTGCGATGGTTTCAGAAACAACTTTACTTTCTGTCAGTTTTTCCTTCGCTTTCTCATTATAACGACGGTTTACAAGCTTTGTGACATGATCCTCATCGACAATTTCCTGCTTCTGAAATTCGGCTTCTTTCAGTATTACTATCCCGAAACCAGGCAGGTTATGAAAAACAGAAAATATGGTTTCAACATCAAAAGTCAGCTGTTAAAGCTGCTGGTCATCTTCCCTGCGATGTCTGCGCTGATTGCCTGGATTTGTTCAATGCTGTAAGATATCATATATATAGGAGATAAAAAATGCAATTTGATGAAATGGGACTTATGAGCGGAAAAACGATGCTTCTGCTCCCGGGGACAGCCTGCGATTATCAGACGAATTTTGGCTCTGTTCTGGACCGGCTGGGCGAAAAATACCACCTGATCTGCGTGAATTATGACGGCTTTGATGGCAGCGATGCCATTTTTCCGGATATGATCACGGTGACGGAGAAGATCGAGCAGTACATACAGGAACATTTTGACGGAAGGGTGGATGGCGCCATCGGTTCCTCCCTGGGCAGCAGCTTTGTCGGTCAGCTGATTCAGAGGAAGAATATCCACATCGACCATGGTATTTTCGGAAGCCCTGATCTGGATCAAAGCGGCAGGTTCAGCGCCTGGCTGCAGTCCAAACTGGTGGTGCCTCTTTTGACCAGCTTCACTAAAGGGGAAAAGAAGAGGGCTAAAACCCGCGAGAAGCTTAAAAACTTCTTTGAGATGAACGATGAGATGGCGGATAAGTTCATGGCCTGTTTTGAGAAGTTCTCCCCGGAGTCCATCAAAAACGAGTACTACACAGACTTGCTTACATGGCTTGAGGACGACATTCATGTGGAACATACAAAGGTGCACTTCATTTATGCCAACAAGATGGGCGAGAAATATCTGAAACGCTATAAGAAGTATTTCCGGGACCCGGAGATCCGCGAGTTTGATATGCAGCATGAACAGTGGGTTTTTGGCGGAGATAAATATGCCGTACCTGTGCTGAAAGCGATTGACGAGTTCATGGAGATGCAAGTGTAGTGTAAATAAGAGTTTTACGGGTATTTGACCACTCTGAATCGAGTGGGAGAGTACCCGTTTTTAATTTTTTACTCTTGACTTTTTGCTCGAAAATGTCTATTATAAGCAAAAGGTTAACGCCATTAACCTTTCGGAAAGGGAGGTTTGCTTATGCCGGCCAGGAGAGGTAATACTCAGCAAAAAATATTGGATGTATCGAGAACCGTTTTCTTAGAGCATGGTTTTCGGGATACATCAATGCAGATGATTGCAAAAGAGGTTGGGATCTCGGCACCGGGCCTGTATAAGCATTTTGCGAGCAAGGAGGCTATTTTTTCCGCCCTGGTGGATCCCCTTATCGAGGGTATCAGAAAGATCATGCAGCTGACAGAGAAAGAAAAAGATGATTTGTTTCAGCGGAACCAGACGGAGGAAGTGTGGGACAAGGAGCAGACTTTTTCTGATACACTTGATTTTATCTACGAGAACTTTGACGGTATGAAGCTGCTGATCTGCTGTGCCGAGGGTACAGCCTACGAAAACATTGTGGATCGGATCTCGGATTATGAGACAAAGATTATCTTAAGAACGCTTCCCACATTGAGAGAGAAAGGCTTTTCCATCCCCCTGGTTGAAGAAGAGACGATTTCGCTAATGATAAGGAATCAATACCGCACGTATATAGAGTTTATCAAAAATGATTTTTCAAGAGCCCAGGCAGATGAGTATATTAAGGCAGCCAGCACGTTTTTTACATCCGGATGGAGGGCTTTGCTTGGCTTTTAGACAAAAAGGAAGGGTAAAAGAAATGACAGTGAAACAGCAATCATTTTTCCAAAGTGTGATACGAATTGCAATCCCCGTTGCTCTCCAGTCCATGCTCCAATCGTCCTTTTCCATGATTGATCAGGTCATGGTGGGGCAGCTTGGCAGCACCAGTATTGCCGCTGTCGGTATTGCGGGGAAGTTTGCCTTTTTGTACTCCGTGGTCATCGGAGCGGTTACTGCAATCGCCGGGATTATGATTTCCCAATATATAGGGCAGAAGGATCAAAAAGCAGCTGATCGGAGTTTATGCATCAATTTGATGGCAGCAGGCGGGGTGGCTCTTGCTTTTACCCTGCTCAGTCTGCTGGTCCCCGGACAAATCATGGGCTTCTATTCCGAGGATGCCTATGCTGTCCGGCTGGCAGCGTCTTATCTTCGCCTGATTGCCGGCACCTATCTCCCGATTGGCATGGCCTCCACGCTGTCGGTCATGCTGCGCTGCAGCGACCGGGCGAAAGCGCCTCTGTATGCCGCCATAGCATCCGCGCTGACAAATACGGGACTGAATTATATTCTGATTTTCGGGAAGTTTGGCGCTCCGGCCCTCGGCGTCCGGGGAGCTGCCATGGCAAGCCTTGCCAGCCAGTGGGTAAATGTGCTGATCGTCGGGCTTTTCTTTCAAAAGCTTTTATCGAAGCGCCAGGGCCGGTTCCTTCCTTCTGTCAAGATGAGCGGCAGGGAACGGCGGCAGTATCTCGTCATGCTTCTGCCAGTTGTGGTTAATGAATTCCTCTGGGGTCTGGGACAGAATATCTTCACCGCCATTTACAGTCATATGGGCACACAGGAGGTAGCCGCTGTCGCCCTGATTTCCCCGGTGGAGTCCCTGCTGATCGGTGCCCTCAGCGGTTTCGCACAGGCGGCGGGAATCCTGATTGGCAAGCGTCTGGGTGAAGGAGAATATAACAAGGCATATGACGAGTCCAGGAAGCTGATGTGGTATGGTTTTGTCGGTTCTGTCGCCCTTTCGATCCTGCTGCTCCTGCTGAAGGGCTATTATGTCCGTATTTATAATGTTGAGGACTATGTTCTGCAAACTGCGGAATGGCTGCTTGTGGCCTTTGCGATACTCGCACCCTTTAAGGTGCAGAACATGATACTCGGCGGCGGGATCATCCGCAGCGGCGGGAAAACCAAATATATCATGTGGATTGACATGATGGGAACCTGGCTGATCGGTATCCCTCTTGGCTTTTTGTGCGCCCGGCTTCTTAAGCTGCCGGTGGCATGGGTATATTTTCTGATTGGTCTTGAAGAGATTGTTCGCTGGATTGTTTCTGTGTGGCTCTTCCGCAGCAGAAAGTGGGTCATGAAACTATAGAAGTAGCACTAAATTGACACAATTTTCGCTGCGGGATATGAACTACCACAACCGACTTTCTGCTTTCGTCGGATGTAGTTTCTATGCTGGCACCTTCGTGCCAGTCCATGCCAGTCCCGCTATGCGATCCTGACAACATACGGCGTGTCCACGACGCCTCTATCCCATCCCTTCTGGTTTGGGATTACTTTCCTTAAGATGTTCGCCGCCCCATTGATGTCCGCATTGCTCACCCTCCCGTCAAAATGACGGTACAGGCCGCGGCGGACCCTTTTCCCGGAAAAGACAGGCCTGTCTTCTGCCTTCTTTTTCCCTTTTTTCCATATACCGGGATCTCGTCTCCCGCCAGGCAGTCTGCTTTTGATGTATAGCTCTCCTCAGCCAGGATAAGGGCGATCCCCCTCTCTTCCAGCTTATACCTCAGCATGTCTGCAAATACGCTGTATGGTATCTGCACAAAATTCTGGTTGCTGACATGCCCCAGGCTGATCTCCTGCTTCTGGAAGGTATTATGGCCAAGTATGACAAGGTCCGCCCTCTGGTCTGCTGCCCAGTCCACGATCCGCCGGCTCGCCTTATGCATGAGGTCCTTAAGGATCCGGTTGCGGCGGCCAGTGAGGCGGCGGATCCTCCTGGTGCTGTGCCTGCCGTTGCACCGCATGGCTTCTGACTTTAACTCTGCCAGTCTCTTGTTGTAATACTGGTTCTCTGCCTTGATCAGATTCCCCTTGATGAGGAAGGGCCTTTCCCCGAAGTTATTGGTCACCGCACAGAAGTTGTCCACTCCCGGATCGATGGAAACAGCCCGGTACTCACCAGCCCCGGCCTGGCGGAGTGTTTTTCTTAATGCGCTTTCATCCAGTCCGGTCAGCCTGCCCTCCTTACACATCTGTCCCCTGTCCAGTTCCAGGACCGCTTCGACGTAAAACTCATCATGGGCATGTTTGATCCGCACTTCCTTAAGGCGGGCCCCTTCCGGGATCCTGCCCAGGTCGATCCGGTCCTCTGTCCCGGGGAACCGGACATAGTGCCCGTCCCGGATCTTGCAGATCTGGTTGGTCAGTATCGCCGTAACATATGCCCCCTTCTTCCGGTAGGCCGGGAGACCGGGCCTGCCGGTCAGGCTCCCGGGATGATCCCGGTAAACCTTCATTGCCTCAAAAAATGACTTATAGTCCCGGAGGAGCTTCCTCAAGATCTGCTGGTTGGCCTGGGACGGAAGGGCGTAGTAGGCCGGGTCATGCGTCACTTTAAGGATATAGTCCAGCTGCCCGTAGGTCAGCCACTGCCCCTTTGGCTCATACCTGGTCCCCCGGGTCACTTCCCGGACCAGGCGGAAGACCTCCATCTGGTTTTTTGTCAGCGGTCTCATCCGGTTCCAGTCCCGGCAGGCCGTGGCATACTGGCGGATCAGGTAATTGGCCCGGTTATAGAGTCCGGCTGAAGCCAGGCATATTGCCCTGCAGTAATCCCGGAACCGGCTGTTCTTCCTGATCCTCACCAGTCTTGTCCTGTACATATGTCTGCCACCCCCTTGACAATCACATCGGTTATCTTTTAAAATAGGAAAAACATATATAGTTCCGCTTAAAGTTGATCCGGCCTGATTTCTCCTTTAATCCTCTCTTTGGAACTATTTATATTATATCATAACCAAAGCAGGATTGCAAACACATGTTTGTTATATTTTAATTTTATGAGGATACTTTATGGACTACAAAAAGAAAGCCCACTCCGTATATCTGCTGACCTACCACATCGTCTTTGTGACTAAATACCGCCGTCCGGTCATCACGGATGAGATCGGTGACTTCATGAAGGAGCATGCGGCTTACCTCTGCGGCCGTTTTGGCGGTGAGATGCTCTCTGCCGAAACAGACCGTGACCATGTGCATCTGCTTGTCTCCATGCCGCCGGATGTGACCCCCTCCAGGCTGATCGGTACCCTTAAGACACAGCTGTCTAAGGAGGTCCGGGCCAACTACCAGGAACATGTGGAAAAATATCTTTGGGGAAAGGCTCCGTTTTGGAGCAATAGTTACTTTATCGCATCTACGGGCACTACCTCCCTTGAGAAAGTCAGGGAATATATAGCCAGCCAGCGTACGGATGAGCACAAACGGAAATATGTGAAGAGTGGCAAATACTCCAGGAAACGGTAACAATAGTTTTAAGGCAATTCATCCCCAACCGATGTTTTTAAGGAACCTATAAGAAAACCATGTTTTCTTATGTCACATCGGATGGAGTTTTCTTGCTTGTTATTCATAAAATGACGAAGTGATCTGCAGGGGTGGCTTCCTCAGAGGTAAGAAATTATGGATACGCAACATGTTATTGTTCTCCCATACGATGAACAATGGGAACAGGACTTCCTTAAAATAAAAGCCGAACTCAATAATGCACTTGGACAATTGGCCATAAGGATTGAACATGTCGGAAGCACTTCAGTTCAGGGTTTATCAGCAAAACCTGTCATTGATATTGATGTTGTCATAAAAGATTACAATGTTTTGGAAGATGTTATAGATATCCTGTCGGAAATTGGCTATCAATATGAAGGCAACCTTGGCATCGTCGGAAGAGAGGCATTCAAGTATGATGGCAAAGAACATTTACAGAAGCACCATTTATATGTCTGCCCGGAGGATTCGCCAGAGCTGAAGAGGCATATTGCTTTCAGAGATTATCTGAGGACCCATCCTGATACTATGCGGGAATACGGCCATATCAAAGAAGAAGGAGCACAACTATATCCCGATGATATAGGGCGTTATATTCAACATAAATCCGCATTCATTGAGAGAATATATTCAGAAATAGGGGTATGACGGAGATGCTTTGGGAAATGTGAAGCTTTTCAGCGTGGACAGGAGCTCATATCTCATGAAAGGTGAAAAAATGAAAAGACCGATACTTTATGTAAATGCTTGTGTGCGAAAAGAATCCAGAACAATGAGACTGGCAGAGAAGCTGCTCTCAAAGCTGGATAAACCCTATGAGGAAGTCCGGCTTTGGGAGTATGCTTTCCCTGCCGTCGATGAAGAATATCTCAATAAGCGCGATCTGCTTATTTCCAGGGGGGATTTTGGAAACCCGATGTTTGACCTTGCACGGCGGTTTGCGGAAGCGGAAACCATCGTGATTGCAGCTCCCTTCTGGGATATATCCTTCCCTGCCGCATTAAAGCAATACCTGGAGCAGATCAATGTGGTAGGAATTACCTTCAAATACTCGAAAGATGGTGTGCCTGTCGGTCTTTGCAGGGCAAACAGGCTTTTCTATGTGACGACAGCAGGGGGTTATTACGTGCCAGAGGAATATGGATTCGGATACATCAAAGCACTGGCACAGAATTACTATGGCATTCAGGATGTCAGGCAGATAACAGCCATCGGTCTTGATGTCGATGGAGCTGACGTTGGTGCGATCATGAGAGCGGCAGAGGATACGATTGACACAACCCTGGTTTCTTGTGATTCCTGCTTGAAAATGTAACTAACAAGTGCTATATTGTTAGGGGAAACTAACTACAACCCGTGTATAATTCATATGTGAGAGGAAGGGGGCAGGGATGACCAGAAAAGATCAGATTAAGAATGCCTATAAGGTGACCGGGAAGAGTGCCGGTTTCTATGACGGGATGATCACCTATTCCACAATCCCCGGAAAGGCGGTCTGCCGGCTCGTCTGGAATATGGATGGGGAGAAGAATCTCAGATATCTTGAGATGGCGCTTTCCGGAGTGCCGGAGGATTTCAAGGGAAAACTTCTGGAGGTACCGGTCGGGACAGGCGTGCTCACCATGCCTGTTTACAGGGATTTGCCGGAAGCGGATATCACCTGTCTGGACTATTCAGAGGATATGATGTCGACAGCGCAGCAAAGAGCCTGTGATATGGGACTGGATCATGTGAATTTTCTGCAGGGAGATGTGGGAGCACTGCCCTTTGAAGATGAGACCTTTGATGTGGTTCTGTCCCTGAACGGCTTTCATGCATTTCCTGATAAAGAGGCTGCCTACCGGGAGACCTTCCGCGTCCTGAAGCCGGGAGGGACCTTCTGCGGCTGCTTTTATATCAAAGGCGGGAACCGGCGCACAGACTGGATGATCAGACATCTGTACCAGCCGGGAGGATTTTTCACGCCGCCCTACGAAACGAAGGGGAGCCTTCGGAAACGGCTGGAGGGAATGTACTCAAAAGTGAAGCTTGCCAGCGTGGAAGGGATCGGATGCTTTCGCTGTGTGAAATGAGAAGATAAAGATGAATTGCCCCGCAGTTTGCGGGGCATCATTTAGACCTTGTGGTTAGTGGTATCTAACAATTAGGAGGAGGACAAATATGAATCAGAAAAATATCAAACTCGGAACCCATGGGGAGCAGTACGGCAATTGGATGTCAAATCCGGTCTTTTACATGCTGGGAGGGGTTATTGCAGTGATAGCCCTGCTGACAGTGCTATCCTTTACAGTATTTCACCTGCCAGTTCTCGGAATCATCTTTGCGGTTCTGCTGATTGCAGCCTGCGCGGTCACCTGCTGGTTTGCCTGGATCAGAAAGCAGTATTCCTTTGGCGGAGGCGGCATGATGAATAAGGTGCATCAGACCCTGCTGTCGCACCTGGACTTTGACGGGAAAGGGACAATTCTTGAAGTCGGCTGCGGTTCCGGCCCTCTGACTATCCGTGCTGCCCTTACCTGGCCGGAGTGCAAAGCGGTCGGCATCGATTACTGGGGGGCTGTGTGGAATTACAGCAAGGAACTATGCGAAAAGAACGCCAGGTCAGAGGGGGTGGGAGACAGGTGCAGCTTCCAGAGGGGAGATGCCAACCATCTTGATTTCCCGGATGAGACCTTTGACGCGGTAATCAGCAATTATGTCTATCACAACATCACCAATGCTCCCGATAAGCAGGTCCTTCTGAAAGAAAGCCTGCGGGTTTTGAAAAAAGGCGGCGTTTTTGCCCTCCATGATGATATGAAACCGGGAATGTACGGCGATATGGAAGCTCTGGTTAATGAACTGAAGGCAGAGGGCTATCAGGATGTCCAAGTGATCCAAACGGCCGAAGAGATTTTCGGAATCCTTTCCCGGGCCAAGATGCTGGCTCTGGGACATTCCGCAGCCTTGGTGGGAAGAAAATGATAAGGCCTTCGGGCCTTTTTTCTATATATTAGTAATCAAAATATGGGCATCGACAGCGGTCAAAGCAAATCGATTGCCCGAAAAATACTAGGAGGTA
>JAFUDC010000157.1 GCA_017459345.1 Eubacterium sp. | reverse complement strand
TATAGAATCGTGGCTGATGATTCCGATATGATCAATGAGCCCCTCTTTGCTGACGCTGCCGAAGTCGGGGAGAAGGTCCTTAAGGCCTACCGGGCCGGCCAGATCGGAGAGATTTATCTTGCCTATACCAGTTTTAAGAACACGGTATCCCACATCCCTCAGCTGGAGAAGCTGCTGCCGGTGGATGTCGAGTCTGCCGGTCAGGAGGCAGCCGGGGAGAAGGAGGCGCCCATGAATTATGAGCCGGAAGCCGAGGAATCCCTGGACATGATCATCCCCAAGTATATCAACAGCACCATCTACGGTGCCTTTATCGAAGCGGTGGCCAGTGAGAACGGAGCCAGGATGCAGGCCATGGATTCCGCCACCAGCAATGCGGAGGAGATGATCTCCACCCTGTCCCTTGCCTACAACAGGGCAAGACAGGGGGCAATCACCCAGGAACTGACAGAGATTATATCCGGCGCGGAGGCGTTGAATTAATATTTTTAAATTTTTAAAGGAGTTAACAGATGGCAGCACAAAATACAGGTAAAATTACCCAGGTTATCGGTGCCGTCCTTGATATCAAGTTCAGCCAGGGGGTTCTCCCCGAGATCAATGATGCGATTGAGATTGCCCATAAAGGAGGCAAGCTGGTTGCTGAGGTTGCCCAGCATCTTGGAGATGATGTGGTGCGCTGCATCGCCATGGGTCCAACCGATGGTCTCGTGCGGGGAACGGAGGCTGTGGCTACCGGAGGTCCCATTACGGTTCCGGTAGGTGAGGTGACTCTGGGACGAATCTTTAATGTACTGGGGGAGCCTATCGATAATAAACCCATGCCGGACAATGTGGAGAGGAATCCTATACACAGGAAGGCACCGACATTCGCAGACCAGTCCACGGAGACGGAGGTTCTGGAGACGGGTATCAAGGTGGTTGACCTGCTCTGCCCATATCAGAAGGGCGGAAAGATCGGCCTCTTCGGCGGTGCCGGAGTGGGTAAGACCGTACTGATTCAGGAGCTGATCCGCAACATCGCTACCGAGCACGGCGGATATTCCGTATTTACCGGTGTAGGCGAGCGTACCCGTGAGGGAAATGACCTCTACCGTGAGATGAGCGAATCAGGCGTAATCGAAAAGACAGCTATGGTATTCGGACAGATGAATGAGCCCCCGGGAGCCCGTATGAGGGTGGGCCTTTCCGGTCTGACCATCGCGGAATACTTCCGCGATAAGGGAGGCAAGGATGTCCTGCTGTTTATTGATAACATTTTCCGTTTTACCCAGGCAGGTTCCGAGGTTTCGGCCCTCCTTGGCCGTGTGCCCAGCGCGGTAGGTTACCAGCCTACCCTGCAGACAGAGATGGGTGCTCTCCAGGAGCGGATTACCTCCACAAAGAACGGATCCATCACTTCTGTACAGGCCGTGTATGTGCCGGCGGATGACCTGACTGACCCGGCCCCGGCCACCACATTTGCCCATCTGGATGCCACGACGGTACTTTCCAGGGCCATTGTTGAGCAGGGAATCTATCCGGCCGTGGATCCCTTAGAGTCTACTTCCCGTATCCTGGATCCCAGGGTTGTCGGTGAGGAGCACTACAAGGTGGCTCGTGGAGTGCAGGAGATTCTTCAGCGCTACAAGGAACTTCAGGATATTATCGCCATTCTTGGTATGGATGAGCTGTCAGAGGATGACAAGGTCATTGTATCCCGTGCCCGTAAGGTACAGAGATTCCTGTCTCAGCCATTTTTCGTTGCAGAGCAGTTTACCGGAACCGAAGGACGCTACGTGCCATTATCCGAGACGATCCAGGGCTTTTCCGACCTGCTGGCCGGTAAATATGATGATATTCCGGAAGGTCTTTTCCTTAATGCGGGCGGTATGAGTGATGTCCTGGCCAAGGTGAATAAGTAGGTGAGCTCATGGCAGAGAGATTATTTAAACTGGAGATTATCTCACCGGATAAGATCTTCTACAGTAATGATGTGTATATGGTAGAGTATACCACCACAGAAGGAGATGTGGGGGTTTATGCCGGGCATATTCCCATGACCCAGATTCTCGCCCCGGGTGTTCTGACCATATCAGAGGATGAGAATACCCAGCGCACAGCAGCCCTCCACGCAGGCTTTGTAGAAATCAGCCAGGAGAAGGTGACTATCCTGGCTGAGACTGCGGAGTGGCCGGAGGAGATTGATGTAAACCGGGCGAAAGAGGCAGCCATCCGGGCAAAGCGCCGGATTGAAGCCGGAGGCGACATGGATATGAAGCGGGCGGAGCTGGCCCTTAAGCGGGCCCTGATCCGGGAGAGTGTCGCCAGGATGTAATTGCTTATATTATTGCCGGCTATGCCGGCAATTGTGAATTACAGGGTCTGATCCTCCTCAGAGGGGACGTATCGCAATATCTGGTTAACACCGCAGTGTAATATGCGGCACAGATCATTGATCGTTGTCGTGGTGATCGGGTAATTCCTGCGCAGTTTGTGGATTGTTGCGCTGGATATTTTATAATTATTGATCAGTGTATATGTCGTCTCGCCGGATTGCTGCAGAGTTTCCCAGAATGGAGTATATACGATCATTGGACTTCCTTTCTCTTTTGTGATAGTGGAATATTAAATTGCGCATTATATATATTAAGATACTATAAAGAGAATAAATATAATATAGTCACAACAGTAACTATAAGATGTATAATTGACATTTTATATAACATATAAATGTATATTTTGTTCCAATCGATTAAGAATGCTCCTTTTTCTTGTGGGAAGGGGGTAGTAAAAAACTCAGGAGGAATGGATGGATAAGAAGGAACTGGCTCTGCTTGTGATAGACAGGCTGAAAAAGGAATATCCGGATGCGGATTGTACCCTGGATTATAATGAAGCATGGAAGCTGCTGGTCAGCGTGCGTCTTGCAGCCCAGTGTACGGATGAGAGAGTGAATGTCATCGTAAAGGACCTCTTTGCAAAATATCCGGGGATTGAGGAACTGGCCCTTGCCGAGCCTGAGGATATCGAGGCCATCGTCCGTCCCTGCGGTCTGGGTAAGTCCAAAGCCAGGGACATCAGTAAATGTATGAGGATGCTTCGAGATGAGTATGACTGCAAGGTTCCCGATACATTTGATGAGCTGATGCGGCTGCCCGGTGTCGGCAGAAAGAGTGCTAATCTCATCATGGGAGATGTATTCGGACAGCCGGCCATCGTCACAGATACCCACTGCATCCGCCTGACCAACCGAATCGGCCTGGTGGACGGAATAAAGGATCCCAAAAAAGTGGAGATGGCGCTTTGGAAGATTATTCCACCCCAAGAGGGGAATGAGTTCTGCCACCGGCTGGTGTATCACGGGAGAGCCGTCTGCACTGCAAGAACCAGGCCTTACTGCGACAGGTGCTGCTTAAGTGACATTTGCAGGGAAAAGCAGTCTGCTGAAGATTAAAATATAGAAAAGGGGAATTTACATGAAAGAATTTACTCCGATTAAAGAAGGAAAAGTACGAGAGATTTATGATATCGGTGACAGTCTGATTCTGGTAGCGACAGACAGGATCTCTGCCTTTGACGTGATTCTTAAGAATACGATCACAGATAAGGGGGCTATCCTTACCCAGATGTCCAGATTCTGGTTTGATTATACCAGTGATATCCTTCCCAACCATCTGATTTCCACCGATGTGAAGGATATGCCGGAATTCTTCCAGAATGAAAAATTTGCCGGGAGATCCACCATGTGCAGAAAGCTTGAGATGCTCCCTATAGAGTGCATCGTCCGCGGTTATATTACCGGCAGCGGCTGGGCAAGCTACAAGGAGAACGGAACTGTCTGCGGTATTCGTCTTCCTGAAGGACTTAAGGAATCTGAGAAGCTTCCGGAAGCAATCTACACCCCTTCTACCAAGGCAGACTTAGGTGACCATGATGAGAATGTCTCATTTGAGAAGACAGTGGAGATTCTGGAAGCCATCTATCCCGGTAAGGGCCAGCATTATGCAGAAGAACTCAGGGACAAAACTCTGGCTCTTTACAGAAAGTGTGCAGACTATGCCCTGAGCAGAGGCATCATCATTGCAGATACCAAGTTTGAGTTCGGTCTGGATGAAGAGGGTAATGTTGTGCTCGGTGATGAGATGCTGACTCCGGACAGCTCCCGCTTCTGGCCCCTTGATGGATATGAAGCAGGTAAAGGACAGCCTTCCTATGATAAGCAGTTTGTCAGAGACTGGCTGAAGGCGAACCCTGACAGCGGCTATGACCTGCCTCAGGAAGTGATTGATAAGACTGTGGAGAAGTATAAAGAGGCCTATTTTAAGCTGACAGGAGAGGAATTTAAGTCAACATTGTAAAGTCCATTAAAAAGAAGCTGTCAAAAGAGAATGGCAGCTTCTTTTTAATGGACTTTTTATAGAAGTATCTGTATAATAGTAGTATTAGGGTAAAATCAATCGGACATCCGAGATGATATAAAAACTGCATGAATAAGGAGCAGCAGGTATGATACTTTATGCAGCCCCCATGGAGGGCATTACCAGCTATATCTGGCGGAGGGCTCACAGTCATTGGTATCCGGGTATTGACAAATACTTTACTCCCTTCCTGACCCTGGGTAAGGGGAAGGGCTTTAAGACCAGGGAGAAGAGTGAAATTCTTCCGGATCATAACAGGGGACTTCCTGTCGTACCTCAGATCCTTACCAGCAGAGCAGATGATTTTATATTGATGGGCCGCCGTATTGCGGATCTTGGCTATGACGAGATGAATCTCAATCTGGGCTGTCCCTCTCCAACAGTGGTTAAAAAGGGCAAGGGCAGCGGCTTCCTGAAAGATCCGGATACTCTGTGCCGCTTTTTTGAGGCAATCTTCAAGGCCGGGGAAGGACTGCCGGAGAAGATTTCTGTGAAAACCCGCCTGGGTGTGGAGGATGGCTGTGAGATCAGAAGGCTGATTGAAATCTATAATCAGTTTCCCTTCTCTGAGGTGATTATCCATGCCAGGGTACAGAAGGACCTCTACAAGGGGGCCGTCCGCATGGCAGATTTCCGGGATGCACTTAAGGCCAGCCTCCACCCGGTGGTTTACAACGGAGACATCTTTACCGGAGCGGATGTGGAAAAGCTGACTGATCATACAGGATACCGGGAGGCAGAGCCCTCGGGCGGCCAGGTGGCTGTGGAAAGATCACCCGGAAGATGTGAACCGGATGGCATCATGCTCGCAAGGGGCCTGATTGCCAATCCACAGCTTGCGGAGATGATACAGACTGGGAGCCGTAAGGATATCCTGCGGCTTAAGGGCTTTCATGATGAGCTGGCAGACGGATATGAAGAAATCATGTCCGGAGACAGGAATGCCCTGTATAAGATGAAAGAAATATGGTCTTATCTGCTTCTGGAATTCCCTGAGGCGAAAAAAACCGGAAAAAAGATCAGAAAGTCGGTACACTTGCAGGAATATAGACAGATAGTAGACGAATGGTTTTTGTCGGAGGCAGAGAATGAATATTAATAACATACATAGCATTTGGCAGCAGTTTCTCTATACAGCAGTTTTAATATGCCTGCTGGCCTGCAGCCCGGCAGCTGTATATGCAGCAGGAACGGGCGGGCAGAATCAGGAAGAACAAACTGCTGTGAACACCGGCAGACAGGATTCACGGTCCCCGAGCCGGGAGGAAGCAGAAGTGTCTGAAGTTTCCGATTATGAGGAGCTTTCCGCAGCTATGGCCGAAAACTGGGAGGAGGATTATTTTGCCAGTATGACCATTGATCCGGATTCCGCCATGGTCATGATAGATGGGAAGGAAGACAGCTTCACCCGGGAGTTTAAGGTGAATCAGGCAGAGGCAGAGCAGATTCTTGCCTCCGGTTCTTCTGTGGAAAGCTTTCTGGAAGAAAAGGAAGAGAATACCATCTATGAGGTGGAGGAGGAGTCCACGGGAGATTACACAGTAACTGCACCTTATCAGACCAGGACATTGATCATCGAAGATATCGTTCCGGAAGATGCCTATTTGGCATCAAGTATTATTTATAATATGGAGGATCATGAAAGCATCCTCCGGTTTGAAACAGAGGAAGAAACAAAGAAAGCTTACGAGGCAGCCAGCAAAAGCTATGGAAGCAGCCGGTGTTTTGTTGACCAGATATTCTACGCCGGGGATGTGATGGAATCTACCCAGGGGGAGCTCGGTGGAAGTACTCCCGATCCGGGCAAATGTTTATCCTGGGGCAGCAGGTATATGGGTATGGATTACCTGAAGACCCAGGCGCCCTACTACGGTTATCATGATAAGATTACTGCCGCGGTTATTGATTCCGGAGTCAACACATCTCATCCCATGTTCGCAGGAGGACGCATTTCCTCTTTGAGCAGGAGTTTTGTGGGGTCCAACACCAGGAATATCTCAGACTCGGAGGGCCATGGAAGCCATGTGGCAGGCATAATTGCAGATGCCACCCCCGATAATGTGCAGATTGTCATGCTTAAGGTGGTGAATTCCTCCGGGAAGGGCAATACATTTGCCATCAGGAATGCCCTTCGCTA
This sequence comes from Eubacterium sp., assembly GCA_017459345.1. Taxonomy (GTDB): domain Bacteria; phylum Bacillota; class Clostridia; order Lachnospirales; family Lachnospiraceae; genus Anaerobutyricum. The sequence goes on along the minus strand of JAFUDC010000157.1, from coordinate 30,327 downwards.
TGCAATTAAGAATAAAGTGTCCGTGATCAATATGAGCATGGGTATCGAGAATATTCCAAGAGGATATACGGCAATCTTTGATGATGTGATAAAGACATCCTACTATCTGGGGATTCCCATCTGTGTGGCCGCAGGAAACAGTGGAACTAATGTGAAAAAAGTTTATCCCGCCAATACAGACATTCCCATTACGGTAGGTGCAATCAATGAGGATAATAGCAGAGGCGGCTATTATGATACTGAAAAAGGGAAATATGTACATTACTCAAACTATGGCAGCACCATTGATTTTGCGGCGCCGGGTACAGATGTCATCAGTGCCGGGCCAAAAGGAAGAACATATTATTATATGACAGGAACTTCCATGGCTGCTCCCCATGTGACGGCAGCTGTCTGCTATATCAAGATGATGCAGAAGAATCTCTCGGTGAAAGGTGTGGTTAACCAGCTGAAGTCCCTGGCAGTAGATCTTGGAAGCAAGGGTAAGGATAATTACTTTGGCTGGGGCTGCCCGGATATGAGCAGGCTTTTTTCCGGAGGAATCCGCTACCCCGGTCAGACGGTAAAGCCGGTTGTGGGTAAGGTCAGGCTGTCTAAGGTTAAAAACGTCAAAGATGGCCTTGAAATCAGATGGAAAAAAACTAAGAAAGCAAATAATTATACTATATACCGGAAAAAAGGGGACGGAGCATATCATAAGATCGCAACTGTCCCATCCGGAAAAAGAAGTTATACAGACAGGCATGTAACCGGTGGCAAAAGCTACACCTACATGGTCAAGGCGGGCAGATATGGTATCTATGGCGAGGGGAGCAATGAGAAAGAACTGCTCTGCATGAAGCCGGTCAGCAAACTGACGGCGAAAAAGAAGTCCATGAGCAGTTTATCTATAAGCTGGAAGAAGAGCAGAAAAGCAACCGGCTATGAGATCCGCCTGTCTTCCGCAAGGAAGATGACAAAGGCCAGGAAAATCAGGTCAGTCAAGCCGAAAGTACAGATTAAACACCTTCGATATAAGTATTGCTATTATCAGGTCAGAGCTGTAAACAGCAGCGGAAAGAAGAATAATTACTCTGCCTGGTCCTCCGTAAAAAAGGTCAGGATGAGATAAAGACAGATTGGTGGTATATAAGGTGAAAGATAATAAAGCACAGGAAAAAGATTATAATATCATGAAACGCCCGAAGGTACAGATCTCCACAGATAATCTGGATCTGGAGATTGAGGAAGGGAAAGTGTACCGCGGTTCATTTGTTGTGTCAAGCGAGAACCAGGTGCCTGTAAATGGATATGTCTATTCCACCAATGATAAAATTGGGATTGAACAGCCGAAGATATCCGGATTGAAGCAGGAGATCGTATATTATTTTAAAGGAAAGCTGGCTACCGCAGGCAGTGAATTTGAGGGAGATTTTGCCATTCTTACCAATGGGGGCGAATTCAATATCCCTTACAGGATCAGAGTTGTGAAAAACTGTGCCTCCACCTCCATGGGCCTGATCAGGGATATGACTGAATTTGCAGACCTGTACAGGAAGAATCCTCAGGAGGCCAGAGAGCTTTTCTTCCTGCCGAACTTTGCCGAAGTCTTTCTCAAAGGGGAACCGGAACAGAAGGCCATGTATCACAGCCTGATGAAGAGCAGGTCAAGGCAGCTGATCCTGGAAGAATTCCTGACTGCTTCAGGCTATAAGGAGATGACAGAGCTTGTGACCGAAGAAGAGGGCATAACTCTTGCTGCCGGAACTGACTCCGCCTCCTTGCAGCTTACCCTGTCTGAACCCGGATATATCGAAGGCCGTATCTACAGTGAGAAGAAGCAGGTCCGGCTATCTGCAGACCGCTTTAACAGTGAAGATTTTCAGGATGGAAAGTTTGTTCTTGAGATCAGGAGAAACCGTATTCCGGCCATCGGTAATGACATCATTCATATTTCTACCATCCGGCAGGATATCCTGATTCCGGTAGACTGGTGGGGAGCCGGTGATGTCGAAAAAAGAGAAAGAGAAAAGGAGTTTCGGGTCAAGAGGCAGAAGGCTGAGCTTATGCACAACTATCTTTACTTCAGAACCGGAAGCATAGGGTTTGAAGATTTCTCCCAGGAGTCTCATCTTGTCCTGGATGATCTCATCTTTCTGACGGGAGATATGAAGTGGAAGCTCTACCTGACGCATCTGCTGCTGATGGAAGAGTCTGCCGATGAAGCCAAGGATCTCTTAAACGAGCTGATTGAATATGACAGGCAGACCCCCTTTTCTCCCCTGGGAGCCCATTATCTGCTGTATCTTAAGGCCATGGCCAACCGGACTCCGGAGGCTATTGGAGAAGCAGTGACAGCCATCCGCAGATTCTATGAGAATTCTGACCGAAAAGCAGAGGCTCTCTGGATGCTGATTTATCTTGACAGAGAGTATGTTTATAATAAAAGACTGCAGTATGATACCATAAAGCAGCTTTTTCAGGCAGGTAATAACAGCTGTCTGCTGTATTTTGAAGCCTGTGAGATTTTGAATGAGAACCCCAATTATATGGAGGAGGCAGGCCCCTTTGAGATCAGTGTCTTCCGCTGGGGAGTCCGCTACGGATTTGTTTCCATGTCCTTAGCTTATCAGTTTGCCCGCCTGGCTTTAAAGCTAAAGTTTTACAGCCGGTCTATCTTCTACATTGCGGAGAAGCTTTATAAAGTGGAGCCTGATGAACTCTTCCTCCAGGTAATCTGTTCCCTGCTGATCAAGGGTAACCGTGTGGGAAAAGAGTATCATGAGTATTTTTACCATGCCGTTTTGTCCAACTTAAAGATTGTCGGCCTCAATGAATTCTTTATCCGAAGCATGGACTTCAGCCAGTATGAGGAGATTCCCCAGAGGGTGCTGATCTATTTTACCTACAGCAACAGCCTTGACTCTCTGGAGAAGGCCTATTTATATACCAATATTCTGAAGAATAAGGAAGCTTACGCGGAGGTTTATGGCGCCTACTATTCCAAGATGGTCCCATTTGTGGAAGAACAGCTTCTGAAGGGGCGTATGAATGAACATCTGGCATTCCTCTATACCTTCTTCCAGAAGGAGATCCTATTAAAGCCGGAGAATGCCAAGGCTGTATGTGATGTCCTGTTTTACCGCAGGATTATCTGCAGGAATCCTCATATGATCGGAGTATATATCGTAAGCCCGGAAACCGGGGAGGAGACCTATGTACCCTTATCAGGGGGCAGCTGTTATGTGAAAATCATTAATAACAGGACAGTTATCTACTTTGTGGATTCTGCTGAGCAGCGTTATGTGAAAGGTATTGCCTATGAGCTGAATCCTTTCCTGACCCTGTCCCAGCTTCCGGAAGAGTGGATATATAAAAATATTGCAAATAAGATGATACTCCAGACCTTATCGGATAAGGTGGATGAGCCCGTGACCAGGAATGTGCTCCCTGTTCTGCAGAGGATTGCCTTTAACCAGGATTACCAGCCTTATATGCGCAGAAGAGCTTTGGAGAAGCTTCTGGTTTATTATGAGAATCATCAGGAGAAGAAGGAACTTGCCAGGTGGCTGGAGAAAACGGATTATTCCAATATCTCCCCTTCCTTCCGCAAAACCCTGATGGATTACTATATGGAAGTTGGCATGATCGAGCATGCATATTTCGGAATTGAACTCTATGGTTCAAGCATTATGGGAGCTGCCAAGAGGCTGAGGCTGGCCAGTTTTGGCGTATCATATTATGATGGCAAGATGGATGAGACCACCCTGTCTCTGGCTTATACCGCTTTTGTCAATAAAAAATATAATCGGGATACACTTTCCTATCTGATGAACCACTTTGATGGCGAGCTGATTGACCTCCTTACCATATGGGAGAGAGCCGGGAAGTTTCAGCTTCCCACTACAGACTTTGAAAAAAAGATCCTGACTCAGTCAATCTTCACAGGCAGTAATACTGAAGATGTCTTCCCGGTATTTGAATCTTTCTATCAGAATGCGTCTTCCGATTCCCTGGTGGGAGATTATCTGGAATACATTTCTGACAGGGAGCTTACGGGAGACCTTGTCCTGTCAGATAGGATTCATCAGATTATCGGGGAGGAGATAGTCAAAGGAAAGATCAGAGATAAAAGAACCAAGATTCGTTTCCTGTACTATTTTGCCGAAAAGAAGGACTGGCATGAGCGGGTTCACGGTACGGTGGAGACCATCGTTGATGAATTCCTTCTTGAAGAATTCTATCTGCCGGTTTATCAGGTTTACGCCGACTGGCTGACCTTCCCCACGGATTACAGCGAGAGGACCTTCCTCACCTATCATGGCAGTCCCGGTAAGAGCGTATGTCTCTATTATGAGATTGACGGAGAAAAGGGAGAAGCCAGAGAGAGGCATCTTCTCGAGATCCTGCCGGGTATGTATGTGACATCTTTGCATTTTTATCAGGATGATCACGTGAACTACCGGATGGAGGCTGATGGTGAGCCGGTGAAGAATGAGGAAGATATACACTTTGAAACTTTTGAATATGAAGGAGAAGACAGCCGTTTCTTTGAACTCAACTATCTGGAGGAGAAAGTGGAGGAAGCGGACGGACTTGATGAATATCTGCTCAAATCATTTTTTACGGATCAGTTTATGACGATCCTGTGACGGAAAGAATAAGAGGTTGCTTATGGAACAACTCAAAACCAGACAATTTGCCGGTATCGATCTGGGAAGAACATCGGCACAGTTTTCTCTTTTCGATGAAGGACAGGGGGAGATGATGGAAGAAATCTTTCCTCTGGAGCCGGATGAACAAAAAGAATACATTGCAAGCGGGATGGCTAAAATCCGCCAGTATATGGAGTCCGCCAACCGGACCTGGGAGGATTTTGACGAGGTGAATATTTCCCTTGAAGGGGTGGATCAGGAGAATAGAAAAACTCTTGAGGAGCAGCTGCCGGAAGATTTCCAGGAGATTCATGCCACCAGCATTATCACCAGATTCAGAGCATTTGCAGAATATGTCTTCCATCAGGAGCGGTCTGTCTGGGACCGGAATACCCTTCTCCTGGATTTCTCGGAAGGCAGGCTTACTTATATCTTTGTGGAGCAGATCCGCCGGGCCAGACAGAGGGCTTACCGGGCAATACTTAAGGAGATTGACACCGAAGAGTTCGGTATACAGGAAGGAGATCCGGAACTTGATCAGAACTTCAGCAAGATGATGAAGCAGTTCCTGGTCAGGAAGCCTGCCCATATCATCTATCTCACCGGTCAGGGCTTTGAGGGCAGCTGGATGAAGAGGAGTCTGACCTACATGTGCGCAGGGAGAAGAGTTTTTCTCGGACAGAATCTTTATGCCAATGGAGCCTGCCTTCTGGGAATGGGCGAGCTGGCACTGATTGAGGATGGAATGCTGCTGATGGAGGGGCCGGAGATGGTTTCTCACACAATCGGCGTGATCACACAGGAATCCGGAAAAGCCCACTATGTTCCCATTACCAGTATCGGGAAAGAGTGGTATAATACCTCAGGCAGTCTGGATATCATCATGGATAAGAGTCAGAAGGTTGAGTTCTTTTTTCACAACTCCAGGGAGAATGAGATAGAGTGTTCAGCCTGCGAGATCCGGGACCTGCCGGGCAGGCCGCCTAAAACTACCAGGCTGCGGATCAAGGTTGAATTCACCTCCCAGGCAGCAGGAGTGATCCTGATCACGGATATGGGATTCGGATCCATGTTTCCTGCGACTGGGAAAGTGACGATTTTTCCTTTTCAATTAATTACGTAAGGGAGATTAGTGACATGAAAGAGTCGATAGTTTGCACAGGTCAGGTCGCATCCAGGCCCTACCGGTTTCCGGAAACCGGAGTAAGTATCTTTTCCTATGAGGAATTATGCTATTACCTGAGCAGTCATATGCTCTGTTATCTATATACACTTCCGGAGGAAGGCCTTGCGGTCTATATCCGGGATGAGCTGAAGCTTGACAAGCTTTACCGGCAGCTGATAAGACTCACAGATCCCAACAGAGATCAGATGAAGTACTTTGCTGCTCTTTTCCGGGAGGGGAACTATTATTCCGAGGAGGATATCCGAAGAATCCTGGATGAATACAGGGAATTAAAAAATACCCCCTATCCTATGCAGTGCAAATGGATTGGAGACATGTATCTTGAGGCGGGGCGGAGTGCCATGGCTGCCTTTTACTACAAAGAATCATTGAAGTTTGAGACTCTGGAGTCAGAGGTCCAGGGGGCTGTGCACCATAACATGGCGGTGGCTAAAGCCAGATTGTTCCGTTTCGAGGATGCTAAGGTAGATTTTCTGAAGGCTTATCAGTATAATGGGGCGGAGGAATCCCTGTTCTATTATTACTGCATCGTGGCCATGTCGGAAGGTGTCCCGGCAGCCCGGGAGGAGATTGCAGGCTTTGCTATCTCTGAAGTGGTGCTGGAATCTTTTGAGAACAGCTATGCCGGAATTCGGGATGCCTATATGAATACAGGAGATGCTGCCAGGCAGAGAAGGATCTCCTTCTTAAAGGAGCATGAACGGCCAGAGGAAGCAGAGCAGCTTAAAAAGCAGTTTATCAGACAGCTTCGGAAAGATTTCCGAAAAGAATTGTATATGGATGAGAACCTGCTGGTAACAAATCTGCCGATAAATCCTGTGACGGGATTCTGAAAAAAGAAATCAGTAATATTTTATAGAGGAGGACATAAACAAATGGCGACAGAGATGAATAAAACCTATAATCCTGCAGAGATTGAGGACAGGCTCTATCAGAAGTGGATGGATAAGAAGTACTTTCATGCAGAGGTTGACCGAAGCAGAAAGCCCTTCACGATTGTAATGCCGCCGCCTAATATAACCGGACAGCTTCACATGGGCCATGCCCTGGATAATACCCTGCAGGATATCCTGATCCGCTTTAAGCGTATGCAGGGCTATAACGCCCTGTGGCAGCCGGGGACTGACCATGCCAGCATTGCCACAGAAGTGAAGGTTATCAATAAATTAAAAGAAGAAGGCATTGAGAAGGATGACCTGGGAAGAGAAGGCTTCCTGAAAAGAACCTGGGAGTGGAAGGAAGAATACGGCGGACGTATCGTCAGCCAGTTAAAGAAGCTGGGATCTTCCGCAGACTGGGACAGAGAGCGGTTCACCCTGGATGAGGGCTGCTCCAGGGCGGTAGAGGAGGTATTCATCCGTCTCCATGATAAGGGATACATTTACCGGGGATCCCGCATTATCAACTGGTGCCCGGTCTGCCAGACATCCATCTCTGATGCAGAGGTAGAGTACGAGGATCAGGCCGGACATTTCTGGCATATCAATTATCCTATTATAGGAACAGACCAGTGTATAGAGATTGCCACTACCCGTCCGGAAACCATGCTGGGAGATACTGCAGTGGCAGTTCATCCCGAGGACGAGAGGTACAGGGATCTGATTGGTAAGAAGCTCCTTCTCCCGATCATGAACAGAGAGATTCCGATTGTGGCAGATACCTATGTAGATAAGGAGTTCGGAACTGGCGCTGTAAAGATCACACCGGCTCACGACCCCAATGACTTTGAGGTCGGAAAGCGTCATAACCTGCCGGAAATCAATATCATGAACGATGATGGCACCATCAACGAAAACGGCGGAAGATTTGCCGGCATGGACCGCTACGAGGCCAGGGAGGAAATCGTAAAGCAGCTTGAAAGCGAAGGCTATCTGGTCCGCATCGAAGCTCATAATCATAATGTAGGAACCCATGACCGCTGCCACACTACGGTGGAGCCCATGGTTAAGAAGCAGTGGTTTGTTAAGATGGAAGAGCTGGCCAGGCCGGCCATAGAGGCGGTAAAGAATGGTGAGCTCCGCTTCGTGCCGGCTCACTTTGACCGAACCTATCTCCACTGGCTTGAGAATATCCGTGACTGGTGTATCTCCAGACAGCTCTGGTGGGGTCACCGCATACCGGCATATTATTGTGATGAATGCGGGGAGATTACGGTAAGCAAGACCATGCCGGAGGTTTGCCCCAAGTGTGGATGCAGTCATCTTCGTCAGGATGAGGACACGCTGGATACCTGGTTTTCAAGCGCCCTGTGGCCGTTTTCCACCCTGGGATGGCCCGAGCAGACGGAGGATCTTGACTACTTCTATCCCACCAGTGTGCTGGTAACGGGATACGACATCATTTTCTTCTGGGTAATCCGTATGGTATTCTCCGGCTATGAGCATACCGGCAAGTCTCCTTTTGCAGATGTTCTCATTCACGGGCTGGTTCGGGACGAGCTGGGACGGAAGATGAGCAAGTCCCTGGGTAATGGCATCGATCCTCTTGAAGTGATCGATCAGTACGGTGCCGACGCTCTTCGTCTTACCCTTGTAACGGGAAATGCTCCGGGTAATGACATGCGCTTCTCTGAGAAGAAGATTCTTGCCAGCCGTAATTTTGCCAATAAGGTATGGAACGCATCCCGTTTCATGTTGATGAATATAGAAAAAGCAGACCTTTCCGGTGTTACTCTGTCTGACCTCACCCCGGCTGATAAGTGGATTCTGTCCAAGGCTAATACCCTGACAGCAGAGGTCACAGAGAACATGGAGAACTATGATCTGGGTATCGCAGTGGCCAAGCTCTATGACTTTATCTGGGAAGAGTTCTGTGACTGGTATATTGAGATGGTTAAGCCACGTCTCTACAATGACGAGGACCAGACCAAGGCAGCAGCCCTCTATACCTTAAAGACTGTCCTGATTACAGCCTTAAAGCTTCTCCATCCCTACATGCCATTTATTACAGAGGAGATCTTCTGCAGCATGCAGGATGAAGAGGAATCCATCATGGTTTCCGACTGGCCGGTATACAGACCGGAGTATAATTTCAGCTCCGAGGAAAATGAAGTTGAGATTATTAAGACTGCAGTAAGAAATATCCGAAACATGCGTGCGGATATGAATGTTCCGCCCAGCCGCAAGGCCACAGTATATGTAGTTTCCGGGAAGGAAGAGATTCGCACAGTATTTGAGCATTCCAAGGTATTCTTTGCTACCCTGGGCTATGCCAGCGAGGTTTATGTACAGGCAGATAAGGCCGGTATTGCTGAGGATGCGGTGTCAACTGTAATTCCGGATGCAGTCATCTATATTCCTTTTGCAGACCTTGTGGATGTGGAGAAGGAGATTGCACGGCTTGAGAAAGAGGAAAAACGTCTGGCAGGAGAGATTAAGCGGGCAAATGGCATGCTGAACAATGAGAAGTTTATCAGTAAGGCACCAGCCGCAAAGGTGGAAGAAGAGAAGGAGAAGCTGGCCAGATATACTGCCATGGCTCAGCAGGTGGCAGAGCGGCTTAGTCAGCTTCGCTAGGAAGACACCATTATTTCAAGAATAAGATTGATTTTTCCATCAATAATAGTTATTATAAGAGTGAATATGAGTCAGAGGAGGACCGTTTTATGATAGATTTTAATCTTGAACTTAAGAAGTTTAAACCTGCTGTCGGTGTTGATGTAGGTGAGACAGATCTTTTCGAGGAAGATGTTAAGGATATTACGGATCTTGTGGAAGAGATGATCAAGGAGCTGGACCAGGATAAGAAAGAGTAGCTGAAGCTTGTGAGTATTCCGCGATACAGGAGGAAATATATGAAATGCATAAGATGTGGCCGTAATGTAGGTGCGGATGGATTCTGCACCGGCTGCGGTTTTAACAACAAGCATATTGCCAAAGCGCATAATACCGCTAATTATCACTACAACATCGGTCTTGAGAAGGTACAGATGAGGGATCTGAGCGGTGCAATCATACAGCTTAAAAAGGCATTAACCTATAACAAAGCACATAAGGATGCCCGCAATCTCCTCGGTCTGGTCTATAATGAGATGGGTGAGAAGGGCAAGGCCTATATCCAGTGGCAGATCAGCTCCAGGCTGAACAACGTGGAGGAGAACGCGGCTAACCTTTACATTAAGGAGATGGATGAACATCCTGCAATCTTTGAGGAAATCAATGAGACTGCCAAGAAGTTCAACCTGGCTCTTTCTTATGCCAAGCAGGGCAGCGATGATCTGGCTATGATCCAGATCAAGAAGGTTTTAAGTCTCACCCCGAATTTTGTGAGGGGGCATCTGCTTTTTGCTCTCCTGCACATGCGTGCCGGAGATAAGGAAGAGGCTAAGAATGATTTGAATAATGCCTTGGCGGTGGATAATTACAATACCACAGCCCGCCGTTATCTGATTGAGATCGGCGAGGGCAAGGCTCCATCTCTGGATAAGATTCCGACAGAGATCAGATCCAAGGATAATGACAATCTGAGGAACGTGAGGCCGGTAGACCACTATGAAGATCCCAATAAGGAGACCTGGAAGCAGTTTGTATATATGCTTATTGGTCTTGCCATCGGTGTCATTGTCATGTTCGTGCTGGTTATTCCCAGTGTCAGAGCCGGTGTCAGTGTGGATTACAACAACCTGAAGAAAGAGTACAAGGAGACCGTCAACAAGAAGGATGGGGAGATTGCCCAGCTTCAGGATGATAAAGCCTCCCTGGAGAAGAAGAACAAGTCCCTGAATAAGAGCCTTAAGGTTTATGAAGGATCTGATGGAGAGGACAGCATGTACGACAGTCTCCTGAAGGCTCTCCAGGCATACGAGCAGAGTGATTATGAGAAGTGCGCCGGAGAACTCTCCAAGATTGATGCAGATTCTCTCCCGTCAAAAACATCCAAACAGATTTATAAGACCATGAAGGATAATGCATCTCCAAGAGCTGCTGCCCAGCTCTATGAGAGCGGCCAGGCTCTCTATGATACCTACAAGTATGAGGAAGCCAAGAAGGACCTGGAAGCTTCCTACAAGTATGAGAAGAGCTATGAGACCCTCTACCTGATTGCCATGTGTTATAAGCGTCTGGGAGATACAGATACTGCCTATCCGTACCTCTATGATATCATCAACAATTCCGGTGATGAGGATCTGATCCGCAAGGCGGCCAATTATGGTCTTGACCTGCAGAAGAAGGATGCCATCGAGGAAGCAGCCAAGCATAAGAACGGGGGCAGCGATACAGAAAGCTCCCAGGATTCAGATGATTCAGGGGACAGCGATGATGGCGGTGACGCAGACGATTCGGAAGAATAATTAAAATCGAAATAAGTTCGACAGATTATGTCGGACTTATTTTTTTGTCTTTGATACCATTACGGTACAAAGGAGCCGGATCTTGTCTCGATTGCAAAGCAAGAGAGGTACAAGATCGGGCATCCGACAACATTAGTCAAAAAAACTACCTGTTTTGGAGAGGAGGTATTCAAGATGGGATATTGTCATGTTAAGCACCAGTGTCTGGTGGTCCGGCTGCCCCGTGAGATTGATCACTATCAGGCGGAGAAGGTCAGGAAAGAGATGGAGATGGAATTTATGCGTTCTCTGATCAGAGATATTATATTTGATTTTTCGGAGACCAGTTTTATGGACAGCTCAGGAATCGGACTTATCCTGGGAAGGGTCAGGGAGATGGAGATAGTAAGCGGCAGAGTTTTTCTTTTTGGCGGGAACCACATCATCAGCAGGATGTGGGAAATGTCCGGGATTTTGAGCCATGTTATCATACTGAATACGATAGAAGAGATGAAGGAGGTCTATGAATGAGCGCGGAAGATACAGGATCCAGAGCTAAGCCCGTGAATCATAATACTGTGCGGTTAACTTTTCTAAGTATCCCTGAAAATGAGAGCATCGGCCGGACGCTGGCAGCGGCATATGCAGCAGTCTCCGACCCTACTCTGGAGGAACTTATGGATTTTAAAACCGCTGTGTCAGAGGCAGTGACCAATGCTATCCTGCATGCCTATCCGGAGTCAGAGGGAGACATTGAGATGGAACTAAGCCGCGATGAATCAAGGGTAAAAGTTGTCGTGACAGATTTTGGAATCGGAATCAGGGATATCGAAAAATCCATGGAACCCCTCTATACAACGGATACCAGCGGGGAAAGGTCAGGGATGGGGTTTACCTTTATGGAAGCCTTCTCCGATCATCTTGAAGTTATCAGCGAACCAGGCCGAGGGACCAGGGTATATCTGACCAAAAGGATGGGGGGCAGATAGTGGAGCGGACCTGTGAATTAATCAGACAGGCTAAAGAAGGAAGCAGCAAAGCACGCAGCCAGCTGGTGGAGGAGAATGCCGGACTTATCTGGAGTGTGGCCAGGCGTTTTCAGGGAAGAGGATACGACCTTGATGATCTCTTCCAGATTGGAACTATCGGACTGCTCAAATGTATCGACAACTTTGATTTTGACAGGGAAGTACGACTGTCCACCTATGCCGTTCCATTGATCATGGGGGAAATCAGAAGATATATAAGGGATGACGGGATCATGAAAGTGAGCCGGACTCTGAAGGAAATCTCTTACAGAATATATAAGGAGAAAGAGCGCTGCAAGAAGGAAGACCTGGAGGAGCCAACTATTGACGAGCTGTCCCGCAGCCTGAATCTGAGCCGCGAAGATATTCTGATGGCAATGGAATCCGGCCAGGAGGTTCGATCCCTGCATCAGGTAATCTATCAGGGAGACGGGGATGAAATCTGTCTGGAGGACAGACTGGTTAGCAGCCATGATGAAATAGGTCATATGGAAAGGCGTCTTTATCTGGACCAGCTCCTGTCGACATTGACAGCAGAAGAGCAATCCCTGATCAGGCAGCGATATTTTCAGGGGAAAACCCAGACAGTTCTCGCAGGGGAAATGGGAATATCCCAGGTACAGGTGTCGAGGATGGAGAAAAAAATACTGAAAAAGCTGAGGGAAGCAGACAGGAGACGGTAGATTTTAGACAGCTCATGTATAAACCGGGCTCAAAAGTACATACTATCTGCATACTCAAAAAGAGGAATGTTTCCTCCTCTTTTTTGGGAAAGTGTAAAAAATGGAAAGGGAAATGCGTAAATGACAGGCTCGATAATCTATCTGAAAGCAGAGGAAGCCAGCTATCTGCGCAGCCATCAAGTTCATATCGGGGATGTGGCATCAGTATACTGCGGAGACAGAGAGCTGGAAGAGATGATCAGGGATCTCCATATCCATACATTTGCAAAGAAGGATAAGGGCAGGGCTTTTATCTCTGTGCTGGTCCTGATCCGGGCAATCAGGGAGAGGGTCCCCGGTAGTGAAGTGCGCAGTATCGGAGCCCGGGACCTGGTAGTCTGTTATAAGCCTCCGGACATGGAAGTATCTCCCCATGTAAGAAATCTGCGGATTCTTTTTATCTGTCTGACCTGTTTTCTGGGATCCGGAGTTTCTATCATGGAATACAACTATGATGTAGAACTGATCCGAATCTTTCAGAATTACTACAGGATATTTACCGGAACGGAAGTTAGCGGGCCGACATTTATGGCTTTCTTCTACTCTGTAGGGCTTACTGTGGGCATATTCCTGTTCTTCAATCACATTCCGGGAGGAAAGGTGGCAGATGAACCCACACCGATTCAGGTACAGATGAGGCTTTATGAGAGGGACTTAAACCAGACATTTGTCCTGGATGCAGAGAGAAACGGGGAGGAGCTTGATGTGGATATGGATCATGAGTAGACTATTTCTTTCCTGGACGGCTCTGGCTGCCGGCTTTGCCGTGGCGGGAGGATTCTTTGCCTTTATTTCCCTGATTGGGATTATCCCAAGACTGGCATCTGTCACCAGAACTGCAGATTATGTGGTTACTTATGAAAACAGTCTTGCCTTGGGGCTTATCCTCATGAATCTGGTTTCTGTCTGGCAGCCGGACCTGTCCATCCTCCCTTATCGGATATCTACTGCCCTGCTTGACATAACAGCCCTCTTCGGGGGTATATTTATCGGATGCCTTGCAGGTGCCCTGGCCGAAGTAGTCAATGTTATTCCTATTCTTTCCAGACGGCTTAAGATGCGCAAAGGCTTTCCCTGGTTCGTCTTTGCCTTTGCCCTTGGAAAATGTGCAGGGAGTCTGCTGCAGATGGTTATGTTTCGCTGATAAAAGAGTTATAATGAGGTAAGAAGATGAGAAGAGAACCGACAAATGAGGAATATGCAGATCGAGTGAAGAAGGCTACTCCAAGCTTCAGCAGCTTAAAGAACTGCCGGCGTGCCTTTGTTTCGGGGGGATTAATATGTCTGCTGGGCGAGCTGATCCGGCAGATATGCCTGTCCAGGCTGGAATTAAGCCAGGAGAATGCAGCCATTGCCACGAGCATATGCCTTATCCTGCTCAGTGTGATTCTGACCGGCTTTCAGCTTTACGGCAAACTGGCCAGATGGTGCGGAGCCGGAACCCTGGTACCGGTTACCGGTTTTGCCAACTCGGTAGCTTCCGCTGCAATCGAGTATCAGAAGGAAGGCCAGGTTTACGGCATTGGCGTAAAAATCTTTACCATTGCAGGTCCGGTCATCTTATATGGCCTTCTCTCCAGCTGGCTTATAGGCCTGCTTTATTGGCTGATGAAAATGTTTCTTTAATCCTGAAAGCAAAGAAAGGGCAGGGATCCGGTTTCACATAGAGCACAAAGCTTATCAGCGATACAGATCAGGATGCTCTCCCTGTATTTCGGCGGGACAAGGGTTAAGGGAAACATATGCTTGACAATCATGTCTTTTTCGATATCATTTAATTGAAAGTCTTTGAGAGCATTATTAAGGGCCTTTCCCGGATGATAGAAGCCATGGAGTCTGTGGGAAGGGTCCGGGTCATGCCAGTCATAGAGAAAATAATCATGAAGCAGGGCCCCGCGGACCAAGGATCTCTCATCCATGGCAAGGGGAAGCTTTCTGCTTATCATCAGACAGGTACAGGCCACGTTGACAGAATGTGCATAAACGCTGATGGAACCATGCTGCATATAGTTTTTCTCCTCCTGCATATGCTCGGATGCCAGGATATCGCTGCCGTGCAATAACACAATGTCCATATAATTCATAGCTTGTCTGATTCACCCTTCCTGTATTAATGTCCATATCTTAATATATGAATTTGAAAAAATCAAGCGGATTATGGAAAAAGTGTCTGTAATACATTGCCTGACTGAGATGGTATCTGACTTACAAATCCCAGGGAAAAAGAGGTTAATTCATGTCTGTACGTATTGGAATCATATCAGATACCCACGATATACTGGATCAGAGGGTGATAGATATTTTAAAGGAATGCGACTGCATCTTCCATGCCGGTGATGTCACATCAGAATCCCTCCTGGATCATATCCGTTTCCTGGGCAGACTGTATGTGGTCAGGGGGAATTGTGATGGCAGCTGGGCAGTCAGGCTGAAAGATAAGCTTATGTTTGAGCTGGAAGGCCTGCGCTTTCTGATGGTACATAATAAGAAGGATGTGGGCAGAGACCTGATCCGGGCTGACGTGATCATATACGGACATACTCACCGGTTTAAAGAAGAAATCAGTAAGGGGAGACTTTGGCTGAATCCCGGCTCCTGTTCCCTAAGCCGATTTGGAGGAGAGAAGACCTGCGCAGTGATGACAGTGGAGGATGGAAAGTACAAAGTGGAGAAGATAGTGATATAAAAAAAGAGGCTCTCTATCGAGAGCCTCGAATTATTATCTTCTAATGCTTAAATATTGCTTAATTATAATCGATTAAATTAAGCTGCCGGGAAACAAGCATTAACAACAAATGTCATGATGAAGATAGCGCATGCAGGGTTATCAATATGGGAATCTGTACCACAGTTGATTGTGTTACCCTCGATATCAGCGATGATAGCGGCGATTGTACCGAAGATCACACCGATGATCAGAGATGCGAAAAGGTTACCCATACGAGCATAAGACTGAACTGTAGCCTCAGCTGCGATAATTACGATATGGTGGCATCCGAAGAATGCATGACCCATTGTAGCGAATGTTAAACCGATAGCAGCAAGACCGAAGATTACTACATGATATAATCCGCCAAATGCTTCAACCGGAACACCAGCTGCAACAGCGCCAGTGTAGATACCAGCAACTACTAAGGAATATCCAGCACCGATAACGATTGTGGTGGAAAGAACGTTGCCACTGCTGATTACGTTATCAGATGTCTTAAATCTTGCGCCACCGAAGATAGCACGAACTAACAGAGCGGAACAGAATACTGTGATTCCGGGTGCGTCTGTTACAAGACGTGGGGAGATGGTTCCTGCAAAGAGATTAGCAATTACTAATTCTTTGAATAAGTAACCGATAACACCAAATACACCACCAACTAAGAGAACGTCAGGAGCGTTCAGTCCGGCAAGTGGAGTAACGATATCAGCACCGTTCTCAAGGATGCCTTTCTTCTTAGCGTATGCTGCAGCAGCAACAGCGCCTGCGAAGGAAATGTGCGGTCCAAAGAAAGAACCAAAAGCGAAATAGTTAACAAGGATGTTGGATGCATCAGCAGCACCACACATACCAGCTACAGCACCAACGATGGAGAAAACACCGGTAAAGATAAATGCCGGAACACCACCGATAGCAGCTGCAAAGAGACCGCCGCCAAAAGCAGCAATTAAATTAATAATACTCATAACAACTCCTCCTTATACATGTATGAATATAATTATATGTCCTAAGCACGTTTCCCATGTGCTTAATGATAGGGATATTGTAACATTCGAAAGAAATTTGTAAAAACAACAAGAATTCCATAATACCACAACTAAAGATTGTGGTTAAGAAGTATTAATCTGTCTTACTTGGAAATAACACTTTTTTTTACCCAAATAATTGTCTTTTAAAGATGAAAAATAACATTTATTTTCAGATAATTATATTTATATGATGTGAATAGACAAAATAGAACTTAAGATGAAGCAGATGACTGAAAGAATCCCGACAGTTTTTTTATTCAATAGTAAACGGGGGGTTGGAAAGAGGCATGGAGAAAAAAATATTCTGAACTTGATTTTTTCGAAAAAATCTATCACTATTAATGTGAGCTGACTGCTTAGAACAGCGTAATCGATATGTGGTTTGATGAGTTACAATGTGAATAAACTTAATTAGAAAAAAGCTGGTGCTTGCAGAGGAAAGAGCAGATGAAAAAGAATTATAAATTGACAATCGCCTATGATGGAAGCAGATATTACGGCTGGGAGCATCAGCCGGACAGGGATACCATCCAGGGTAAGCTGGAACAGGTGCTGACAAGAATGTGCGGCAGCTTTATCGATGTGATCGGGGCCGGAAGAACCGATGCCGGTGTTCATGCCAGGGCCATGGTGGCCAATGCGGTGATGGAAACGGAGATGGAACCGGAAGAGATCCGGGATTATATGAACCGCTATCTTCCGGATGATATCGCTGTAAAGGAAGTCAGAGAGGCATCAGACCGTTTTCATGCCCGCTACAAGGCTGTGGGCAAGCTCTACTGCTACACCTGCTTTGACGGGCCGGTTAAGCCGGTTTTCCAGAGAAAATATGTGACAATGCTTGATTATCATCCTGATGTCGACCGGATGAGACAGGCAGCAGCCTATCTGGAGGGAAAGCATGATTATAAAAGCTTCTGCGGCAATTCTCATATGAAGAAGTCCACAGTCCGGATAGTGGACCGGATAGAGATCGTCCGAAAGGGTGGCTTTATCTACTTTAATTATCATGGAACAGGCTTCCTCCAGAATATGGTGCGGATCCTGACAGGAACCTTACTTGAAGTGGGCAGGGGAAAGATTGCGCCTGAGAAGGTGATGGAGATTCTTGAGGCAAGAGACCGGAAGCTGGCCGGACCGACAGCTCCCCCCCAGGGATTATGTCTGATGAAGGTGGATTATTGACTGATTTCAGAGGATATTCTTTTATTTTTGAGGGAATAATATCTATGAAGCTTTTGTTGTTTTTTTGATATGCCTATGGTATATTGAAATTGTCTGCAGAGACGAATTTTAAAGGAATTAAGAGGTGACGGATTTTGCGTTCGACAAAACCTATACGCCTTCTGCCTGTGCTGATCATCTTGCTTCTTCTGTGTCTTACAGGATGCGGGAAAGAGGATTCCGCTCCTCAGGCCGGGACTCCGGAGGAGACCCTTAAGGCCGGAAGCCAGGAGATGAGCCAGGATGCCAAGGCAGATAAATCAGAGGATTCAGAGAAGAAGGTTGAGAATCCCTATCAGGCACCGGATCTGGCCCTGACAAAGTTCCACTCCGACAAGGCTGAAGGAGACAGCACGGCAAGTATTGACCTGTCTGCCGCAGACCAGGGCTATGTGGGTGTGTCGGCTGTCTCAGACCAGCGGCTGAAGTTTCAGGTTCTCATGGATGATTCCACCTATAATTATGACCTGAAGGGGGATGGCACCCCCTGCTTCTATCCGCTCCAGTGCGGCGACGGATCCTACCGGTTCCGTATCATGGAGAATGTCATCGACAGCAAGTATGCAGAGCTTTTTTCCACATCCTGCGATGTCACGATAAAAGACCAGTTTCAGCCATTTATAAGGCCCAGCGAGTATGTAAGCTATGGCCCGGATGACGCCTGTGTCAAGGTGGCGCAGAAGCTTGCCTCCCGGTCTGAGGATGCCCTTGGGGTTGTCCATGAGATCTATGACTATGTCTGTGACAATGTGTCCTATGATAAGGAGAAGGCCAAGGATGTTAAGGTGGGCTACCTGCCGGATCCTGATGAGACCTTAAGCAGCGGGAAGGGGATATGCTTTGATTATGCTTCTCTGGCAGCAGCCATGCTTCGAAGTCAGGGAATTCCGACCAAGGTGATTTTCGGCTATGTATCCCCCAACGACCTCTACCATGCCTGGAACATGTTCTACACAGAGGAGACAGGCTGGGTCACTGTAGATTATGAGGTGACAGGAGATGACTGGAACCGTCTGGACCTGACCTTCGCGGCTAACGGGGCAGACGGTGATTTTATCGGTGACGGCAGTAATTACACGGACGTGTATTGTTATTAGATAGCGGAGGGTGAAAGTATGAGCAAACACGAATTGGATCATCTGGGCGTCAGTGCATTCTGCGAGAGCATGGCCATGATGGTGCAGGCAGGCATACAGACAGATGAGGCCATTGAACTGCTGCAAAGCGGTAAGCATGCTTCCGGGGGTATCCTGGAAGAGGGGCTTAAAGTGATGAAAGAGCAGACGGATATGGGATATGGACTTTCCATAGCCATGAAGGAGAGCGGGATTTTCCCCGAATATGCCCTTCAGATGGTTGAGGTGGGAGAAAGCTCCGGCCGGCTGGAGGATGTGCTTTTTCAGCTGTCCAGATATTACGCTGACCAGAAGACCATTTCTGAAAAGCTGCGCAATGCCGTAACCTATCCGGCGGCCATGCTGGTATTGATTATCGCGGTGCTGGCAGTAATGCTGGTGATGGTGCTTCCGGCATTTACTGATGTATATAATAATCTGACCGGAAGTCTTTCCTCATCTACCTACAGCTATGTGCGCTGGGCCTACGGCTTCTGCTGGCTGGCCCTGATCATCATGGTGGTACTGGCAGCAGCCCTGCTGGCTGGCTTATATATGTGGACGCACGGAAGGCGGGCCTCAGTAGAGAAAGTTCTGCGGAAGAATAAACTCTGTGCCTCCATCCTGGAGAGCCACGGCATGTTCCGTTTTACCTCTGCCATGGCCACATTCCTGGCAAGCGGAAAGATGCAGGATGAGGCGGTTCTGGACAGCATACCCATGACTGCCTGTGAACCTGTGGAGGACAAGCTGAAAAAATGTGTGGTACATATGGAGGAAGGACACAGCATTGCCCAGGCGGCTTATGATGAGGACCTCTTTGAACCGGTATACGGCAGGATGCTCCTGGCCGGGGAACGAAGCGGAAACATGGAGAATGTACTGAAAAGACTGACAGAGCTTCTGGAAGAGAACTGCATTCATGAGGTGGATCAGCTGGTGGGAATCATCGATCCGCTCCTTTCCGGTGTGCTTATGTTCACGGTTGGGCTGTCGCTCTTAAGTGTGATGCTGCCGCTTATCGGCATGATGAATTCAGTGATTTAGTTTTTAGTTGGAGAATTAACATGTATTCAGATACTGCATCGAAAAAGAATATATGGATTATCGGACTGATTGTTCTGCTGGTGGCTCTGGTGGTGATCAGTTTCTTCTCGGGCAAGGATCCGGGAAGAGACCTGAGTGACGAGGGGGCCGCTGCTATTGAGGCTGCAGTGGAGCGGAGCGCGCTCCAGTGCTATGTCGTGGAGGGAGTTTATCCCGAAAGTCTGAGCTACCTGGAGGACAACTACGGCCTGCAGGTCAATACCAGGGACTACTATGTAAGATATGAGGCGTTTGCCTCCAATCTTCCGCCTACAGTGAAGGTAATTGCCAAGTAAGAGGGGGGACACATGGTGAAGCGTGAAGGACAATCCCCTCTGGGGCTTTATACGATAGGGATCGCAGCCCTGTTTCTGGCCGGCTTTTTCCTGCTGGTGGTGTTCGGAGCTCAGAATTACCGCAACACTGTTTCCGGGCAGAATGATAATATGAAGAGCAGGGCTCTGATTTCCTATTTATCAACAGTACTCAGGGGCTATGACCAGGAGAAGGCGGTACAGATCCAGGACAGTGAGTACGGTCAGACCCTGGTCATCCACGATGGAGCAAGCGGCTACGCCCTGCGCATTTATCGTAAGGATGATAAGCTGTTAGAGGATTATGGCCCGGAAGACGCCGCCCTGGCTCCGGATCATGCCAATATCATAGGCGAAACAAAGACATTTGAGATGAAAGAACTCGAGAGGGGACTTTTGGATATCAGGACAGATGCCGGACAGGTGCTGCTCCATCTTAGAAGCAGAGGGGGCGGTGAGTGATGAAGAAGAATCAGCATATTACGGCATTCTACCTGGAGACCATTCTCCTGATCGTGGTCTTTATGGCCATTATCATGGTTCTGACCAATGTATTCGGAGCCGGAAGGAGGCAGACTGTCCGGGCAAGAAGGCTGAATAATGCCGTCTGCCTGGCGGAGAACGCGGCGGAGGCGGTATCGGCCTCCGACAGTCTTGATAAACTGGAAACTCTTCTTAATCAGGCGGATAATGCAAGGCGCCTGGAGGAAGGCATGTCTCCCGGACTGGTGGCCCGATACGATGAGAACATGTCTCCCGATCCGGAGGGACACTATATGGTACTGGTGAGTTGGACGACGGCAGGATCATCTGTCCGGGCCGGCGATTATGTGGAAAGCACCATCAAGGTTATCTATGAAGGACTCGATGAGCCTCTTTATGTTCTGGATACAGGAGTATATGTTAAGGAGGTGGGAGAATGAATCAGATACCCATTAAGCTGGGACCGCTGACTCTCCTGCTCACGATCATCAGTATCTGCCTGACTACCCTGTCCATCCTGACATTCACCACTGCCCGGGCTGATATGCACCTGGCGGAAAAGTATGCGGATACAGTAAAAACCCGCTACGCACTGGAACGGGAAGGGCAGGCTTTCCTGGCGGAAGCAGAGGATGCACTGGTCAATAATCAGACGAGAGACCTGCTGGGTACCAGCAAGGATGAAAACGGGGTAATCTGGAAGACATTTGAGCAGGATGGTTCAAAGCTGCTGGTCGGCATAGCAATTGAAAACAATCACTGCCGCATCGTTTCCTGGAAGCAGGAAAAGGAGTGGAGTCAGGATATGGATATCGGCAATCTGTGGCAGTAGTTTAAGAAAGGAATGGATCAATGACAATCCAGGAAATATTAGAAAAAGCGATAGAGCTGGATGCGGCGGACATCTTTCTGATCGCCGGTCTTCCTGTCACATTTAAGTGTGACGGGCATCAGCACAGGATGGAATCTGACCGGCTGCTGCCGGATGATATCATGGTACTGGTGGATTCCATTTATGAAATAAGCAAGAGAGACCGGGCTAATGTTGACCGGGGAATCGATGATGACTTCTCTTTTGCCCTCTCCCGAATGGGCCGATTCCGAGTGAACATTTTCAGGCAGCGCGGTTCCCTGGCAGCAGTAATCCGTGTGATTCACTTCGGGCTGCCGGATCCGGTTAAGCTGGGGATTCCGGACAGCGTCCTGTCTCTGTCAGAGAACAAGAAAGGCCTTGTTCTTATCACCGGGTCCGCCGGTACCGGAAAGTCCACTACCCTGGCCTGTATGATTGACCGGATTAACCGGAGCAGAGACTGCCATATCATCACCATGGAGGACCCCATCGAGTACATACACAGACATGACAAGGCTATCGTAACCCAGAGGGAGATTTCAATCGATACCCCGGGTTACCTGGATTCACTCCGGTCGGCTCTCAGAGAAAGCCCCGATGTCATCCTTCTTGGCGAGATGAGAGACTATGATACCATCTCAGCAGCTCTCACAGCTGCGGAGACCGGTGTGCTTCTTTTATCTACACTCCATACCAGCAGTGCCGCCAACACCATCAACCGCATACTTGATGTCTTCCCTGCAAACCAGCAGAAGCAGGTAAAAATCCAGCTGGCTCAGATTCTAAAGGGAGTGGTTTGTCAGCAGCTGGTTCCTTCTGTTGATGGCGGACAGCTGCCGGTGTTCGAGATTATGAAATCTACCGTAGCTATCCAGAACATGATCCGGGAGGATAAGCTCCATCAGCTGGAGTCCGCCATGCAGGCCGGTGCTGCTGACGGCATGTGCACCATGGACGGAAGCTTGCTGAAGCTCTACAGAGAGGGCAGGATCAGCCGAGACACTGCACTGATATCTTCTGTAAATTATGAGACCATGGTCAAGCGCCTGGGTTGAGACAAGCCGGGAATCTTTGATAGATGATCGCATATTATCCACGATAGAGGTTTATGATAAAGGGGGGTATACCATGTTAACGATCGATGCTTTAAAGAGAATTGGGGTAAATACCGAGGAAGGGCTGGGAAGATGCCTGAATAATGAAGATTTCTATTTCCGCATGATCAAAATGGCACTTGCCGATGGCGGATTTGAGAAGCTGGAGACTTCACTGGCAGCTAAGGATCTGGACGGGGCTTTCGAGGCTGCCCATGCATTGAAAGGAGTCCTCGGCAACCTGGCGCTGACACCGCTTTTTGAACCGGCTTCTGAGCTTACCGAGCTTTTACGCAGGAAGGCAGAGGCGGATTATGACTCCTATCTCACGGAGATACTTAGCCAGAAGGCAAAACTGGCTGAGATATGCCAGGAGTAGAATTATTCTCAGAGACGATTGTTAAAGAGAACCAAAAAAGAGCATCAGTTACATAAAAAACAGACATGTTGAGAATACTACCTTTTGATGAGTAATCGAAAGGTGGTATTTTTTTATGGATTATATGGCAGGAAAACAGAGCATCCGCTTCAAAAAGCCGGTCTGCCTGCTGGCAGCTTCCTCTGTGGCCGGAAAGAAAGAGGGAGAAGGGCCTCTGGGAGAAAAGATGGATTTGCTGGTTGAGGATCCAATGTACGGGCAGGCCAACTGGGAAGCTGGTGAGAGTCAGTTTTTAAGAGAGGCCGGCGAGATTGCCATAAGAAAAGCAGGTTTGTCCATGGAAGATATCCGGCTGGCCTTCAGCGGAGATCTTCTTGGACAGATGATATCTTCCTCCTTTGCCATGCGCAGCCTCCAGATTCCTTTTTACGGGGTATATGGGGCCTGCGCAAGCTCCGGGGCGGCCATCTCGGCTGCGGCCATGGCTGTTCATGCCGGCTATGCGGACCATGCCCTTGCGGCCTGTTCCAGTCACTTTGCCAGCGCAGAGAAGGAGTTCCGTTTTCCCCTGGGTTATGGAAATCAGCGGCCCAAAAGTGCCACCTGGACTGTGACGGGGGCCGGGGCTTATGTGCTGGGAACTGTTATATCCGATAAAAACCGCAGAAAGAATGAAGCGGGAAAAGGACGGGTACCAGGGGCCGGGAATGGAGAAAAAACTAAATCAGAAACTGAAAAGTCTTATATACTGATTAAAGGCTGCACCACCGGAGTAATCAAGGATTACGGTATGTCTGATGTCTATAATATGGGGGCTTGTATGGCCCCTGCTGCAGCTGATACCATTTACCAGGCTCTGCAGGATTTTCAGATGGAACCGGAAGATTTTGACTGCATCGCCACGGGGGATCTGGGTGAGGTGGGAAAGGATCTGCTGATTTCCTTACTTGCGGACAATCATATGGATATCAGTGGTGTTCATATGGACTGCGGGATGGAAATCTATGACAGTGATAAGCAGGATACCCATGCCGGTGGCTCCGGCTGTGCCTGCTCTGCTCTGGTTCTGTCTGCTCTCATACTGCCCAAATTGTGGAGAGGGGAGTGGAAGAGAGTTCTCTTTGTTCCCACCGGAGCCTTGTTATCCCAGGTTACTGCCAACGAGGGTGAGACCATACCCGGTATCGCCCATGCCGTGTGGCTGGAAAGGAGTCAGCAATGATTTATATCAAAGCATTTATCGTAGGAGGTCTTATTTGCAGTCTGGTGCAGTTCTTTCTGGATCATACCAGGCTGATGCCGGGAAGAGTTATGGTTCTGCTGGTTCTTTCCGGAGTGATTCTGGGGGGCCTGGGGCTTTATGAGCCGCTGATTGCCTGGGCAGGCTGCGGAGCCAGCGTGCCCCTGTCCGGCTTCGGATACAATCTGGTAAGAGGGGTGATGGAAGCTGTGGATGCAGAAGGCTTCATCGGACTTTTTAAGGGCGGTCTGAAAGCCGGTGCAGCAGGCACATCTGCAGCCCTGGTCTTTTCCTATCTGGCGGCTCTGGTCTTTCAGCCCAGGATGAAGAAGTAGAATTAAATCACATTGATGAATCATCCGGCTCTGTGATATAATGGGGAAATAAAAACACATTTCAATCATGGGGAGGACATATGAAAGAAACAATTTTACTGTATAATATCAGCCGGCAGCCGGTTTTGGACCTGTATCAGAGTATCTGTCAGGAGCATAATATTGAGCTTAAGCTGGTGCCGGCTGAGGAATATACCGTTCCGGTGGGTTTTCTGGCCTATGGCACCAGGGAGCAAAAGGCTCCGTACATAAACGGCACAAAGAAAGCTTCTGTGGAGAATGCAGAGATCAGTGAGGCTGGCAGAAATCCCTTTGATGAGCCCATGATGGTTTTCGGCGGTTTTACCGGGCCGAGACTGAACCAGATTCTTAAAGTCTTTCGCGAGTCCGGTCTAGCGGGCATCCCTCTTAAGGCTATGCTGACAGAGTATAATGCGGTATGGGATTCCATGACACTGTATGGGCAGCTGTCCGAAGAAAGGGCAGCCTTTGCCAGGATGAAAGAATGACATGGGCAGCTCATCCATCGGGCTAAAAAGGGGCATAATAACATTTCAGGTGGTATTTCCGGGTTGAGCGGAAATACCACCTGCTTTTTCTTAATTACGGATTAAAAATCTTGCTGAAATCAGGAAAAGTATAGTCAGGATCAGGCTGGTTGCTGGTCTTGTCATCATTGGACTTATTCTTTTCTTTATTTTTTTTCTTTTCCAATGCCTCCTTCTTTTTCTTTTCCTCTTCAATCTTTTTCTGCTCCTCCAACCAGGCTTCGGTGTGAAGAGTACATTTTTTCCTGGAAAAGCCCGCAGGAAGCAGGTAGGGACTGTCGTCTGTCTGTCCGGAGGAACCCTTGGGACGGACACGGTAAATCTTTGTGGAAACCAGATTCTTGGGACAGTACTTGCCGGCTGCCATGTTGGTTTCGCTGCAGATTGTCATGGAAATATGATTCTCGCAGCGCTCTTTCGGGACGGTGCCGGAAGCAAAGTACTCGCTTTTTTCCATGGATTTCTCCGGGTCATGGGAGCAAATGTTTGCCACCGGAAGTTTTCCGGATTTGGTACAGATGGTTGCCATCTCTATATCATCGCAGGAATCAAAGCTGCGAATCGAAAGTTCCTCATCCTGGATGATCCTGTCCATAATCTTAGCCCAGATCACCTTATGGTAATCCGCATCGTTCTCGAAGGAAGTGTTGTAATCATAACCGGTCCAGATGGAAGCAGTATAATAAGGTGTGAATCCGCAGAACCAGTAGTCATAGTTGTTGGAGGTCGTTCCTGTCTTTCCTGCCACTGCCATGCTGGAATTAAGCTGGGCTTCCTCTCCGGTTCCCTCCTTAATCACATCTTCCATGGCATTGGTGAGCAGCCAGGCCGTGGACTCTTTCATCACCTGCTGACTTTCCGTCTTGTTTTTAAGAAGAATCTTGCCATTGCTGTCTTCCACGGTGGTGTAGAGAACGGGGCGGTTGTATTCTCCTTTATTGGCGATGGCTGCGTAGGCCGCAGTCAGCTCCACATTATCCACGCCATCCGTGATACCGCCCAGAGAGAGTGCCTGGTTGACATCACTTTCCATGCCGCCGTCCTTTCCTGCCCGGTTTTGTACCAGAGTGGTGAAGCCCAGCTTGATCAGAAAATCATAGCCCACCTGGGGGGTCAGCTCAGTCAGGGCTTTTACGGCAACGATGTTGTTGGAATCCCGAATGGCCTCCCGGATGGTGATGAGACCTCGATATCGATTCTTTTCAAAGTTATGTACGGATTTTCCGCTTTCATACTTATAGGGTGCATCGTCAAATACCGTGGCCAGAGTCATGCCGCCGGTATCAAGAGCCGGTGCGTAGGTAGAAAGAATCTTGAAGGTTGAACCCGGCTGCCGCTCGAAGGCAGTGGCCCGGTTAAGAGCCAGGTCATCATTCTTCTTTCCTCTTCCCCCTACCAGAACCTTGATCTGGCCGCTGGACTGGTCGATCAGGGAGTAGGATACCTGGGGTTCCAGAGTGTAGTGAACGCTCTCGAATTCGATGACATCATCTTCCTTCACCTTATGGGAGGAGAAGGTTTTGGCTGCCTTTTCGAGCTCCTTTTTGCTGGAGTACAGTGTGGTATAATCACTGTCTTTTTTCTTTTTGATAAAATACTTTTTGACGTCCTTTTCCGTATAGATGTCTTCGCTGCCATCCGGATGCAGAACCCTGAGTTCATAATCCATGGAATACTTGGTATCCACCGGATAATTCTCCTTGTCATTGATGATGGAGTCTGCAGCCTTCTGCATGGAGCTGGACTGGGTGGAGTGGATGCGGAGACCGCCCCGGTAGAGAAGATTGTAAGCCTGGGCCTGACTGCAGCCTTGCTGATCCTGCAGATCGGACACAACCTGTGTGATCAGGGCATCGGTAAAGTAGGAATATACGGAATTCTTCGTCTGCTGGGTGTTGGTCTTGGAAATCCGGGTGTAGACATCATCCTCCAGAGCAGCCGTGTACTCCTCGTCTGAGATAAAGCCCAGTTCAAACATCTTCCCTAAGATCAGTTCCCGGCGGACATTATTATCCTCGGGATGATCCACCGGGTTTAAGATGGAAGGATTCTTGGTGATTCCTGCAAGAACGGCGCACTCCGACAGGGACAGCTTATCTACAGGCTTATTGAAGTAGTACTTTGCTGCGGACTGGACACCCAGGGTACCCTTGCCCAGATTGATGGTATTGAGGTAGTCGGTAAGAATCGTATTCTTAGTGTTTAACTGCTCGGTTCTCAGGGCCAGAGCCTGTTCCTGGACCTTTCGAACGATTCTGGCAATCTGGTTGGTCTCGCCCCCCACATCGAATACATTATTCTTGATCAGCTGCTGGGTGATAGTGCTGGCACCCTGACGGGATCCCCTGTGGGTGATGTCGTTGATCAGGGCCCTGGCGATTCCACGGAAATCCACCCCGTTATGTTCATAAAAACGCTCATCTTCGATGGCGATGAAGGCGTTCTTGAGATTATCCGGCAGCTGTTCGTAGGAAACCGGAATCCGGTTGGAAGAATAATCGCTCAGCAGCTGGACCTCCTTGTCCTGATCATCATAGATGATGGTTGCGGAATACTTGGGCTTGATATTATAATCCCTGGGAATACTGGAGATAATCCCCCGGAAGGACCCGTAGAGGAAGCCGCCGCAGATGGCGAAGCCAAGTATGAAAAACATCAGCAGCAATCTTAATACGGTGACTGCAGCTGTGGAACGTATTCTTTTTTTTCTGCTGCGCAGGGAAGATCTTCGCTTTTGTATCGTCTGTTCGTTGTAGATCATGGCATATCCTCAGTTTTCATCTGATTGTGACTGTACCTGCAGCTTTGACGGCAGGCTTCTGATCCGGCAGGGTGTACGGAATTATCCTGCAGATCATATCTCTCAGAGTATAACATAATTCGACAGCGAACGCAACGAAAGCTCATTTCATGGCATTTTCTATGGGGTGCTTTAATATTTTTTCTTTACAAATGCAGGAAAAACAATATAATAAGAAGAAGGTAACTGATAGAAGCTGCTTTGTATATGTTTAAGAAAGGAAATGTATGAAGAACAGGAGATTTATCCTGGCAGCAGTGCTAATGCTGCTTGTTTTTCTTTTACCCACCGGTAAGGGAGGACAGGTGAAGGCTGCCGGCGGATATACGATTTATGTTAACCGCAGAACCAATATTGTCAATGTAGTAAACCAGAAGGGCAGGCTGGTCAAAGCCATGTACTGTTCCACAGGAAGGAATTATGCAACCTTAAGCGGCAGCTACAATACCACGGCAAAGTACAGATGGCAGACTCTCTACGGCGGTGTTTACGGACAATATGCCACAAGAATCCACGGGCATTATCTCTTCCATTCGGTATATTATTACCGGACAAGCAAGACTTCGCTCTCCTATAAGGAATATAATAAGCTGGGCCAGCAGGCTTCCGCCGGATGTATCCGCCTGGCAGTAACCGACGCCAAGTGGATATATGACCACTGCAGAGTTGGCACCCGTGTTGTGATTGGTGAGTCGAGAAAGCTGAAAACTCCGGGGCGAAAGCTGCTGAAGGTTTCCGGAACAACCGGCTGGGATCCCACAGACCCTGATCCGGCTAACCCTTTCCGTCCTACCATCAGCTTTAAGAAGAAGGCATCGAAAAAGCTGGCATATGGTGCATCTTTTGATCCTTTGAAGAATATCACGGTTTCTTCCAAGATTACTTCCCAAAAAGACCTGCTCAAGAACGTGAAGGTATCCGGTAAGGTCAAAGTGAAGAAACCCGGCAAGTACAAACTCACTTATACGGTGACGGATCCTAAAACCTTGCTTACCAGGTCTCTGACGGTCACCTATACGGTGGGTAAGAAGCCGAAGAAGAAGACAAAAAGTACAGAGAAGACGACAGAGACAGAGAAGACTACCGAGACCCAAAAGACAACAAATACGACTCAGGAGGATTAGAACAATGGCGCAAGCATACAATCATAGAGCAGTCGAGGAAAAATGGCGCAAAAGATGGGAGGAGCATCCCGTCAATGTAAATGACGGTAAGAAACCCAAGTATTACTGTCTGGATATGTTCCCCTACCCATCCGGCAGCGGCCTGCATGTGGGTCACTGGAGGGGCTATGTGATCAGTGATGTCTGGAGCCGCTATAAGATGCTTCAGGGCTACTATCTGATCCATCCCATGGGATGGGATGCCTTCGGTCTGCCGGCAGAAAACTATGCCATCAAGATGGGAACCCATCCGAGCATCACAACTGCGGAGAATATTAAGAATATCAAGAGACAGATCAACCAGATTGCAGCTATCTATGACTGGGATATGGAGGTAAATACCACGGATCCTGCATTCTATAAGTGGACCCAGTGGATTTTTGTGAAAATGTTCAAGGAAGGTCTGGCCTATGAGAAGGAGATGCCCATCAACTGGTGTCCCTCCTGCAAGACCGGCCTGGCCAACGAGGAGGTTGTCAACGGTGTCTGTGAGCGCTGCGGCTCTCCCGTGACCAAGAAGAACTTAAAGCAGTGGATGCTTAAAATCACCAAATATGCAGACCGGCTGCTTAATGACCTTGACAAGCTGGACTGGCCGGAAAAGGTTAAAAAGATGCAGACCGACTGGATCGGCAAGAGCTACGGTGCGGAGGTTGATTTCCCCATTGACGGAAGTGATGAGAAGATTACCGTCTACACTACCAGACCGGACACTCTCCACGGAGCCACCTTTATGGTTCTGGCACCTGAGCATGCCCTGGCCGCCAGCCTGGCTACCGATGAGACCAGAGAGGCCGTAGATAAGTATATCTTTGACTCCAGCATGCGGTCCAACGTGGACCGTCTCCAGGACAAGGAGAAGACCGGCGTATTTACCGGATCCTATGCCATCAACCCGCTGAATGGGGCAAAAGTACCAATCTGGCTGTCTGACTATGTACTGGCCGATTACGGTACAGGTGCCATCATGTGCGTTCCGGCCCATGATGACCGTGACTTTGAGTTTGCAACCAAGTTTAATATCCCCATCATCCAGGTTATCGCCAAAGATGGAAAAGAAATTGAGAACATGACCGAGGCCTATACCGAGGCAGCCGGAACCATGATCAACTCCGG
>JAFUDC010000156.1 GCA_017459345.1 Eubacterium sp. | reverse complement strand
TTGTGACTCCCTCTTCTAAAAGGGGGAGAAAGATTAATTCCATCAGTTGGAGTCACAATCTTCATCTGATGTAGCCTGCGGCGCATCGCAGAGTTGCGCAAAGGAAAGCGCTAACGCGCTGCGCAACTCGCGCGGATTCGTCGAGACGAATCCGATTGAATTACACTGACACATCATAATAATATATGGAGGAACCAATATGGATAAAGAAAACAGGAGCGGTAATTCCGATTACAGAATAGAAGACATTGGACAGGTACAGATTGCAGATGAGGTTATCGCAGTGATTGCCGGCCTGGCTGCAACTGAGGTGGATGGCGTTGCCGGTATGTCCGGCAATATTACCAATGAGATTGTCAGCAAGCTTGGCATGAAGAACCTGTCCAAGGGCGTTAAGGTGGAGATCATGGGTGACCAGGTTGAGGTGAAGCTTAGCCTTTTGCTCCGCTACGGAGTCAGTATCCCCAGAACCTCCGGTGAAGTTCAGGAGAGGGTGAAGAATGCGATTGAGACCATGACAGGTCTTCAGGTCATCGGAGTGAATATCCGCATCGCAGGCGTCCTCATGGATGACGAGCAGCAGTAATGGAGGTTACCCCATGAAGATGTCAAGACGAAAGCTGAGGGAAACGATCTTTCTCCTTCTTTTCCGGACTGAGTTCCACAGCAGGGATGAGCTCTGGGACCAGGTCGATATGTACTTTGAAGAACAGCCGGACATGGATGAGAATGATCAGACTTATATACGGGGCAAGCTTACTGCTATCGTCAATAATCTGGATGAGTACGATGCAAAGATCAGAGAAATCTGTGACGGCTGGCGTCTGACCAGACTTGGCAAGACAGAGCTTGCCATTATAAGATTGGCCGTGTACGAGATTCTCATGGATGATGACATCCCCACGGGTGTTGCCATCAATGAGGCGGTTGAGCTTGCCAAGATCTACTGCAGTGAGGAAGCACCCAGATTTGTTAACGGTGTTCTTGCCAAGCTGGCTTAAATATGATTTTCAGCAGCGGTGCATACATTTTCATCAATGCATCGCTTTTTATTGTATATGAAAAGAGTATTCTCAGTCTCCCAGATCAATTCTTATATACACAGGATTTTTGATGGGGACTACGCATTAAAACATATCGATATAAAAGGGGAGGTTTCCAACTGTAAGTACCATTCCTCAGGTCATATCTATTTCAGCCTCAAGGATGCCCGAAGCTCCCTGCGCTGCATCATGTTTTCTTCTGACCGACCTAAGGGCCTTAAGTTTCGACTGGAAAATGGTCAGCAGGTCACGGTGAGCGGCTCCATCACGGTTTATGAGAGGGACGGGACCTACCAGCTCTATGCCAGAGAGATCGTCTCCGCCGGAATCGGTGAGTTATACATCCGCTATGAGCAGCTTAAAAGGGAGCTGGCGGAGGAGGGCTACTTTGACTTTGAGCATAAGAAGGACCTTCCTCCTTATCCGGAGCGGATCGGGATAGTCACGGCGGCCACTGGAGCAGCCATCCAGGATATCCGCAGCGTAGCTAAGCGGCGCAACCCCTTTGTTCAGCTGATTCTCTACCCGGCAAGGGTGCAGGGAGAGGGGGCGGCCAGGACCATTGCCGACGGTATTCGCTATTTTGATCAGATGGATCATGTGGATATCATCATTATCGGCCGGGGAGGCGGTTCCATCGAGGACCTCTGGGCTTTTAATGAGAGGGAAGTGGCAGATGCCATCTTTGAGGCGGAAACGCCCATCATCTCCGGCACCGGTCACGAGATTGACATGACCATCGCGGACTACTGCGCGGATGTCAGGGCGGCAACTCCCTCGGCGGCCTGTGAGCTTGCTATTCCGGATGTGTACGGCATTCTGCAGCAGATTGACCAGTACAGGAATGCACTGGACCTGATTATGGACCACCGCATACAGACTTACCGGGATCGTCTTTCCCATACCGGTAAACTGCTTGCCGCCAGGCATCCCCAGGCTCTGCTCAGCAGGCAGCGAAAGCAGCTTACCAGTCTGTCAGATGATCTGGATCATAAGATGGACCGCAGGATTACCGCTCTGCGCCACCGCTATCAGATACTGGCAGAAAGATTAACATCCGCATCCCCATCCGCCAGACTAAAGGGCGGCTATGTATTTGCCCAGGATCAGGAGGGCCATCCCATCGTATCCGTAAAGCGGCTTAAGCCCAGGGAACCATTTACCCTGATCTTCTCGGATGGCCAGGCTCAGGTAGAGCAGATTGAGTGAGTAAATAAGAAGGTTGATACACTATGGCTAAGACAAAGTTTTCAATTGAAGATGCATTCAGGGAATTGGAATTGATCCTATCTGATCTGGAAGATCCTGAGCTGGGACTGGCCGATTCCATGAATCTATATAAGAAGGGGGTCAAGCTGCTGGATAAGTGCAGTCAGACCCTGGATAAGACGGAAAAAGAGCTGCAGGTACTTAAAGAAGGAGCCTGTGATCATGAATAATAAAGAAACAACAAAACAAACCAGAGAAATGATTAAAGAGCGAGCCGCCAGGATTGAGCAGATCATTGCCCGCTTCCTCCCGGAGGAGACAGGCTATCAGAGGACGGTTCTCTCTGCCATGAATTACACCATGAATGCCGGAGGCAAGCGGCTGCGCCCCATGCTGATGGAGGAAACCTTCAAGATGTATGGAGGGGAAGACCGGGATCTTATCGAGCCTTTTATGGCGGCGATCGAGATGATTCACACCTATTCGCTGATCCATGATGACCTGCCGGCTCTGGATAATGATGACTACCGCAGGGGCAGAAAAACTGCCCATGTGGTTTACGGGGAAGCCATGGCCATTCTGGCCGGGGATGCCCTGCTTAACTATGCCTTTGAGACGGCGGCTAAAGCTTTTCAGGGCAATGAGAAGGATATCCAAACGGCAAAGGCCATGCAGGTTCTGACCAGAAAGCCCGGCATCTACGGCATGATCGGGGGGCAGACCGCCGACGTGGAGCTGGAGGGACAGACCATCGACATGGATACCCTCCTCTTTATTCACGAGAATAAGACGGCAGCCCTGATTGAGTGCGCCATGCTGATTGGTGCCATCTTAGCCGGAGCCCCGGAGCCTGACCTGGCTGTAATCGAGCAGATCGGCAGCAAGGTGGGCCTGGCCTTCCAGATTCAGGATGATATTCTGGATAAGACCTCAACGACAGAGGAACTGGGCAAGCCGGTGGGCAGTGACGAGAAGAATGCAAAGAATACCTATGTGTCCATCAAGGGCCTTGACCAGGCCCGGATTGATCAGGAGCGGCTGACCAGGGAGGCCATCGACCTGTTCGGGCAGCTTGGGGGGCAGAATACATTTCTTAAGGAATTGCTGCTGAGCCTGACTAACCGGACACATTAATATTAGATAATTGTGCAGCTTTAGGAATCATTTTTCGAGCCGGATACGAGTTTCGCAATCACCTAACATTTAGTAACAATAAGAGGAGCAGCATATGAAACAGCGGCTGGATGTCATATTGGTGGAGCGGGGCCTGGCGCCCTCAAGGGAGAAGGCCAAGGCCATGATCATGGCCGGAACCGTCTACGTCAATGGACAGAAGGAAGACAAAGCAGGTACGACATTTGATGAGAAGGCGGCCGGGACCGTGGAGGTGCGGGGCCATGTCCTGCCCTATGTGAGCCGGGGCGGCCTCAAGCTTGAAAAAGCGGTCAGACTTTTCGGTTTTGACCTGACAGATAAGGTCTGCATGGACGTGGGAGCATCCACAGGAGGTTTTACTGACTGCATGCTTCAAAACGGAGCCAGGAAGGTCTACTCCATTGATGTGGGCAGGGGCCAGCTGGACTGGAAGCTGCGCAATGATGAGAGAGTAGTCTGCATGGAAAAGACCAACATGCGCTATGTGACCCCGGAGGACCTGGGAGAGCCGGTGGACTTCTCCTCCATTGATGTATCATTTATCTCCCTCACCAAGATCCTTCTGCCGGTTAAGAACTGCCTTAAAGAGGGCGGTGAGCTTGTCTGCCTGATCAAGCCCCAGTTTGAGGCTGGCAGGGATAAGGTCGGCAAGAAGGGGGTTGTCCGCGACCAGAAAGTCCACGAGGAGGTCATCCGGCTGGTGATGGACTTTGCCGGTCAGATAGGATTCACCCTCCTTAATCTGGATTATTCCCCCATCCGGGGACCTGAGGGCAACATTGAGTATCTGCTGCATCTGGGGAATTATTCGCAGCTTGGGCATTATCCGGCAGATGAGACCGGAGAATTATCCCCCAGGGAAGCAGCCGGCCAGGAGGCAGGGAATAAGCAGATTGACAAGGTTAGCGATGAGGATGTGAAGCGGGTGGTGAAGGAATCCCACGCCTCGCTGACCCATCGGTAAGTTTACATTTATTAAGATAGAAATGTACTAATAATACGTAATAATCCAAGAAGAGTTTCCGAAAATAAAAAAAGAAGAATAAATACATTGACTAATATAGATATGTATATATAATATAAAGATATGAAGAACTACCTGATTATAACCAACAAACAAAAGGATACCAGGCTGGCCTTGTCCAAGCATGTAAAAACCATGTTTGAGAGCAAGGGAGCCAACTGCACCATCGATTATGCCTACCGGAAGAACGATACCCAGCCTATCTCAGTCCCCGAGGGGACAGAGTGCATACTGGTGATCGGCGGGGATGGCACTATCCTGAATGCAGCCAGCCGTCTGATCGGCACCAACATCCCCCTGCTTGGAATTAACCGGGGCACCCTGGGATTCCTGGCAGATATTGATGTTTATGAATTGGATATGACCATCGATGATCTCATGGCGGATAAATATCAGCTGGAGAAGAGGATCATGCTGCATGCCGATGTCTACAGGGATGGGGAGATACTCGGGTCTTACAAGGTGCTCAATGATATTGTCATCAGCCATGCGGAGGTTGGGAAGGTAGTGGGTCTTTCCGTGATGATTAACGACAGCCTGAGCGACAGTTACCGGGGTGACGGGGTCATCATCTGCACCCCCACCGGAGCCACCGGCTATAACCTTTCCGCAGGGGGTCCCATCATCAATCCTACCTGCAGGAATTATCTGGTCACACCCATCTGTCCTCATTCCCTGACAACCAGAAGTGTGGTTCTGGCAGAGGAGGATATAGTCACGGTGAGGGTCGATGACCTCAGAGGAACCAAAAAAGCCCAGGCTGTCCTGTCATTTGACGGGAAAGAGGGCATGTTTATCAGGAGTAAAGATCAGGTAAAGATTCGTATAGCCGAGGAGGAAACACCATTCATCAAGACCAAGGAAGTGAGCTTCGCAAAAATACTAAAGGAAAAAATGCTTTAACACTGAATCAGTAGTTACCAAATGTTCTAAAAAGGGGAAAAATATGAAAGGGAAACGACAGGAAAAGATTCTGGAATTAATCAAACAGTATGATATCGAAACCCAGGAGGAATTATCCAAACACTTAAAGGCGGCTGGTTTTTCCTCCACCCAGGGAACCATATCCAGGGATATCCGGGAGTTAAAGCTGACCAAGGTGACCGGTGAGAACGGAAGGCAGAAGTATGCTCCCATGCACCGGGATGATATTCATGTGTCCAGCAAGTACCGCCGGGTTCTCTCAGAGGGTATCATCAGCATGGAGGATGCGGAGAATATTCTGGTGATCAAGACGGTTCCAGGCATGGCCATGGCCTGCGCTGCTGCCATTGATTCCATCTCTATCCGGGGAATTGTGGGATGTATCGCCGGCGATGATACCATTTTCTGCGTGGTGAAGGAAAAACCCATGGTAGAGGACGTGATTGAGCAGATTGATATCATCCGGAAGGGAACAGCCTGATCGGCTAATAGTTCGATTTCTTAAGACGCCCTTTAGGGTGTGCTGTGCAGGAGGGAGTCACTATCGAATCTGGGAAAAAATCACACATGGAGGCAGTATGCTCATTAATTTGCATGTTAAAAATCTTGCACTAATCGAAGAAACAGAGATTGATTTTACAGATCATCTGAATATACTGACAGGAGAAACAGGAGCCGGTAAGTCCATACTGATCGGCTCCATTCAGTCTGCCCTGGGCGGCCGGATTCCCAAAGACATGATCAGGAACGGCAGCGACTCTGCCCTGATTGAGCTGATCTTCCAGACAGAGAGCGACCAGGTAAAAGGCCTGATGGAGGACTATGAGATTCCCTTTGAGGATGGGGAGATCATCATACAGAGAAGGATCACCAACCAGAGGGTAGTCAACAAGGTAAATGGGACCAGCGTCACCATATCCCGGCTGAAAGAATTGTCCCCCTTCCTCCTGGACTTAAGCGGCCAGCACGAAAATCAGCTGCTGCTTAAGCCTGCCAATCACCTGAAGATCCTTGACAGCTATGCCAGGCAGGAGATCGGGCCGGTAAGAGAGCAGACGGCAGC
Organism: Eubacterium sp.; assembly: GCA_017459345.1. Lineage (GTDB taxonomy): Bacteria > Bacillota > Clostridia > Lachnospirales > Lachnospiraceae > Anaerobutyricum. The sequence continues at coordinate 25,050 of JAFUDC010000156.1, read as the reverse complement.
GGCTTACAGTCAGTATCACAGACTGGCCCAGGAGCTTTCCAGGCTGAACATAGGCGAGGAGGAACGCCTCCGGGAGATGGAATTCTTAAAATATGAAATCAGGGAGATTGAGGGAGCTTCCCTGCAGCCGGGGGAGGATGAAGAGCTGGAGCAGCTTTTCGAGAAAATATCCCACAGCCGGGATATATTGTCTGCCTGCGGCCAGGCCCATTACCTGACCAGCGAGGGAAATAACAGTGCTGCTTCCCAGATTGGCGAGGCCATCCGCAGCCTGACTGATGCCTCCGCCTACGACGATGACCTGGCCGGCCTTCTTGAACAGGCATCCACGGTGGATGCTCTCTTGAATGACTTCAACCGGGACCTGGCTGACTATATCGCTTCCATGGAATTCGACGAAGAGACCTTCCATGAGACTGAGGAGCGGCTGGATCAGATTAATCATCTGAAGGCCAAGTACGGTGACGGGATACCGGCTATTTTCGCCTACCTGGATAAGTCCAGGAAGAGATATGATGAGCTGACCCATCATGATGAGCATATCGAAAAGCTGAGAAGTGAGTGTGATAAAGCGGAAAATGAACTGAAAAGCTTGAGTAATAAGCTCAGCAGCTTAAGAAAGAAGGCCGCTGTCCCCCTGGCCCAGTCAATCCGTCAGGCCCTTCTTGACTTGAATTTCAACGATGTCCGCTTCGAGATTGCATTTGAGGAGAGAGAAGAGGCTGGCAGGGATGGAATTGACTCGGTCTGCTTCATGATCTCAACCAACCCGGGACTTCCCATGCGGCCACTCCATGAGATCGCCTCCGGCGGTGAACTCTCCAGAATCATGCTGGCCATCAAGTCCATCCTGGCTGACGAGGAGCAGATCGAGACCTTGATCTTTGACGAGATCGACACCGGAATCAGCGGCCGCACAGCCCAGAAGGTATCCGAGCGCCTATCAAGCCTGGCTTCGGGCAGACAGGTGATTGCCATCACCCATCTGCCTCAGATTGCCGCCATGGCCGACTCCCACTATCTGATCGAAAAGACCAGCAGCGAAAACTCCACCATCAGTCAGATCATCCCCTTAAACGAGGAGGAGTCCGTGGAAGAGCTGGCCCGGATGCTGGGCGGCAGCCAGATTACCGAGACCGTGCTTGAGAACGCCCGGGAGATGAAGAAGCTGGCCAGGGCAGGGAAAAATATATTAGATTCTGAATGAAAAGACGAACAAAAAAGCGTCATCAGTTACGATCTGCCCATTCGATTAAGGATGGGCAGATCGTAACTGATGACGCCATTTTTAATTAATCAATATATACAATCTCCTCCGGATTAAACAGCCGGGGTACTATGGTATTATTGGCCAGCCCCCGGGAGATCACCAGCCTGTGATCAATGACCCCTGAAGTCAGTTTGGGCAGGAGGCCCTGGCCCGGAGCAAAGAGACCCTGACCGAAGATCCGGATCTGGCCGCCATGGGCATGACCTGACAGAATCAGGTCAATGTCCCGTTCCCTAAGGTAACTGGGATAGTACTCAGGATGGTGACAGAGTAAGATCTTATAAGCAGGCTCTGCGCAGAACCGGTCAAGCCAGGTCACATCCGGTTTTTTATCTATTATGACGGAGCTTTTTCGATATATAGGAGGGTAGAGGTTATCTTTGTTCCCTGTTGATTTTTTGTCAAGCGACTGGCAGTATATCTTATATGCCATATAGGAAGCACTGGATAAGCCGCCGATGATGAGATTGGCAGACGTTTCCTGGTCTGATCTGATCAGCTTTTGTTCAGTGCAGTTTGTTTTAGCTGTATGAATTACCTTGTGGGTTCCTGTTCCTTCTTTTTTAACTATGCAATTGACATATTCATTATCAAGGAATGTCACCCCAGTAGATCTAATGATATCAATATCATCCTCATTCAACATCCACTCGTGATTTCCGATGGATACGAAGGTTGGGGCAAGGCTGCTGCAGCCCCGAAGAAGGCTGACCGCATGGGAGGATTCCTCCATCTTAAGACCTTTTTCCGGAAGCTTTGCGTAGATAAAATCTCCTGCAATAAAGATGATATCCGGTTTATGATTATCCAGGGAGATAAGAATTTCATCAGCCGGATAGTTATGTGTGTCGGTGATCAGAGCAATTGACACGGGCACTTTCAGGTGATATAGGGTTTCTTTTCGCATTGATTGACCTCACTAAAATGATTTCATCAAGTATATCCATCAATGCAGTTATTGTCAACCTTATGAAAAAAACATCCCGGTCAAAGTATTGAACCGGGATGCGATAATTGTTTTACAGATATGGTCTTTTCTCTTTGGGAATCTCCCTTTCCTTCGGACTGTCCGGATCCTTTCGGAGTAATGTCAGTGCTCCCTTGGGGCACTTGGAGACACAGACGCCGCAGCCTATGCACTGACGGGGAATGACCAGGGCTCCCCCTATGGTCATGCGGATGGCCTCCATAGGACAGAACTTCATGCAGATACCGCACTGGATACAACCGCCGGCGGCGGAGGCCACAAAGCGGGATGGTTTGGATATCTTTCGCTCACCCTTGGCCAGGGAGATCAGACAGAGGCAGCAATCCTTGCAGCAGTTACAGATGCTGTAGGGATGGTTGGCATTGTTAATCTGCTGAACCATACCCATATCTCTGCACTTTTTCAGGATATCCAGGGTTTTCTCCTTTGTTTTCTCTATTCCCTCTCCTGAGGCGATAGAAGCATCTGCCACCTCATTCAGGGCGATGCAGTAACTGGCTTCGTAGCTGCATTCCTTAGTCCCCTTGGCTCCAGCAACCTGGCGGCAGATACAGGGACGTACGGCACAGCGGCTTGCCTCCTCGACAGCCTTGGATGCCAGATCGTAGGGCACGATCTCCCTGGTATCCGGAATCTTTAAGTTCATGGGGATCTTCCCATGCCTGCTGTTGCCGGTCAGGGCTCCCTCATGGGGCAGCGTCACTTCAAATGAATGATCAATAGCCAGACCCAGACGCATGTCATCCATGATGGTCACATTGTAAAACCAGTTAGTACATGGCTTCTCCAGAGGATGTCCCTTCTTAAAAACATAGGTCTTGGCAAGGCCGAAGACATAGTTTCTCATGTAAACCTTTTCACCTGCCCGCTCTCCCATGCAGACCAGGAAGATTTTCTTCTCCATATCCTTCACCATGCTGATCAGGTCAGGATTCAGCTCCGGACGGATTCTGCTTCTGATAGCAGACAGGGGCAGTGCAGGCGGATCCTCCTCAAGAAGAGAAAAATCAGGGAATGCAAGCCACACCTCAGCCTGCTGAGGAGTTAAAAGAAGACGGAAGGCTTCTATGAACTCATCCCTGTTCTCAAATCTGCAGTAGGGCTTCTCCAGCTCCTGCATCATCAATTCATAGTAATATGTATGTGTCATAGCTTTTATCCTCATTAATTGTATTAATCTATACTCTTGATTCTATTATACATTTTTTCTCATCAAAGGCGGGGAAAAAGAGACACAAATAATGGGATAAGTTAAGCTCCATTCCGGTTAGATTTATGATGGGGTTCCATAGGGTAATAAGACAAGCTATTTCAGACGATAATCAGCTTGACGGAAAAGAGTTATTTATTATAATATTTTTATAAGATTTTCGACAGGAGATAATCCCTATATGCATGAGACATCCCTTATTGAATTCACATTAGACGCCGTAGAGAAGAAAGCCAAATCCATGAATATTGACCGGGTCGGTGAGATCTGCATCGTGGCCGGCCGCCTGGCTGCGGTTCCCCGGCTTCTTGATAAAGCCTTTGACATCATGAAGTATAACCGACCTATGTTTGAGCATGCAAAGCTCACGGTAGACTGCCGGGAGGGGGAGGAGCTGTATATTGATTATTTTACGGCGGAAGAATGAGTTACTCCAGTTACTGATTCAAGATGGAACGAATCAGATTGAACCTTAAGGAGAGATTAAATGTTAACTGTTGATAGAAAGAAGGACATTAATGATTTACGAAGGAAGCGTTTTCCGGCCCCCAAGCGAGGCCCGCAGCCTGATCATCCAGGTTACCATCGGATGCAGGCATAATCAGTGTACATTTTGCAGTATGTATAAGGATAAGGTATTCCGCGTAAGAGGCAGGGAGGAAATCCGTCAGGATTTAGAGGAGATGAGCCAGTATTACGGTCGGGAGCCATTAAGAATCTTTCTTGCCGACGGTGATGCCCTGACTCTGGATACGGGACTCCTGCTCGAGATATTATCCTGGATTCACGAGCTCTTTCCCCTATGTCAGAGGGTAACTGCCTATGGAACTGCGGGTGATGTCTTAAAGAAAAGTCCGGAGGACCTGTCCACCTTGAAAGAGGCAGGCCTTGCCATGGTCTATCTGGGAGCTGAGTCAGGCGATGATCATATCCTGCGGCATGTGCGGAAGGGACTTTGTGCAGAGGATATGATCCGGGCATCAGAAATGTTAAAAAAAGCCGGTATTCTACTGTCGCTGACCCTGATCTCGGGGCTTGGCGGCAGGGCCCGTCTCCGGGAACATGCCCTGTTGTCAGCAGACCTGGTGACCAGAATCAAACCGGACTATCTGGGCTTTCTCACTTTGATGCTCGCAAAAGGCTCTGTAATGAAGGAAGAGGTTAATTCCGGGGCCATGGAACTGCTGCTGCCTGGGGAAGTGCTGACTGAGCAGAAGCTGTTTCTCAGCCATGTAGATGCAGAAGGAACCATCTTCAGGGCCAATCATGCATCGAATTATGTGAATTTACGTGGAGTATTAAACCGGGATATCCCTGCCATGATAAAACAGATTGAGCAGGCGGAGATGATGGAAGCCTACAAACCGGAAGGCTGGAGAGGACTTTGATGATTAATAATACTTGACTAATTGATCATAATCTATGAAAATATATATGATACTATATGAAAGTATTCAAGAATCCGATTGAACTTCCAGATAGAAGAAAGTGATCCTTTGGAGAAAATGATTCTACTTATTACTTCATCAGAACAGGAGACACATTAGCATGAACCGAAGAATGAGAAATATGTTTATATTCGCCTGTCTGGCATGGGCTGTATTGGTCTCTGCCAGACCAGCTGCAGCTGAGACGGTGAAGCTGAATCAGGGGGAGCCGGTAAAGAGGATCGTGCCTGATACACAGATATCCGACAATGACACTCTCTTTAAAGAATATGTCGAGAAAAAAATGTATACCCGGACCCCGGCTAAATCAAAGCGTAAGATGGCCACCCGCAGCCGGAGGCTCACGCTTGATGAGACAGACCGGACCATATATGATCTGTTAAGAGCGGAGATTAGCAAGGCAGCTGATGGAGAGCTTGATTCTTCAGTATTTACCATATCACTTAAGGATGTCTTCGGGGATGAGGTGAACTCTGCTTTTACGGCTGAGGAACTGGGAGTAGATGCTTCTGATGATGATGTTATCCAGAAATGTGTGGATGCCTTTTATGATAGATTTACTATTAATGAAGATCATCTTGTACGAATCATAGAATGTCTGCTTGTTGATTGTCCTTATGAATTATACTGGTATGATAAGACGGAAGGAGTCTGTATAACTTATCCGGATGTATATGAAACAGATGAAAGGAGTGAATGGGCAATCTGTTTTGATGATGATCCTGTTCAAAACATAGTTTTTGCTTGCTCCCCGGATTACTCTGACGGAACTTATGAGTATATTGATGGATACTATAGTCGCATCTTGACCGGCTTAAACACTGAGAAGACAGGAAAAGTGAATACATCAGTACAAACTGCCCGGACAGGTGTTGATATTTATAAAGGTGAAGATGATTTTACCAAACTCTCATCCTACCGGGATTGGATCTGCAATGAAGTTTCTTATGATTATGATGCAGCAAAGGATGATGATATTCCATACGGCGATCCCTGGCAGCTGATTTCGGTTTTTGATAATGACCCTGATACGAATGTGGTCTGTGAGGGGTATGCCAAGGCTTTCCAGTATCTCTGTGACCTGTCAGTCTTTCAGAGTGACGCTGTAGAGGCATTTACCGTGACCGGTGATTTTACCTACAGTGGTGGCGGTGGTGGTCATATGTGGAACATTGTCACCATGGATGACCATCATAATTACCTGGTGGATGTGACTAATTGCGATACAGATACGGAGGAAATGGATTTGGGATTCTTCCTTGCCGTACCTGCAGAGGGTGATTTGTCTGAAGGATATTATTTTGAAATTGATGGTGTATTATATACTTACATATATGATGAAGATACCTTGAAACTGTATAAATCAGACTTGGAAACGCTAACCATGAGTGCAGGTGCGGAGCCCTTCAAGTATTGTTCCCATACAAGCGTTGTTCCAATTGAGGGGAATAAAGCTACATGTACTGAATCCGGCCTTACCGAGGGAAGTAAATGTACCATATGTAATCGGATTTTACATGAACAGGAAGTAATACCTGCAGCTCATACCCCTGTAGTTTTATCTGCTGTGCCGCCAACCTGCACCGAGCCAGGTCTTACCGAGGGAAGTAAATGTTCGGTTTGCAATGAGATACTAATCTCGCAGGAGGCTATTGAACCTTCAGGTCATCACTGGGATGATGGTGTGATCACAAAAGAGGCAACTGCTGAAGAAGAAGGGGAAAAGGAATATACCTGCACTGTTTGCGGAGAGAAAAAAATCGAAGCGATTAAGAAACTGACTTCTGTTCCGGATAATGATACAACCTCCGAAAACCAGCCAGCCGCATCCGCAAGCCAGCCCGGACATTCCAGCAGCCCGTCAGGCACTCCCGGCACGTGGCCATCCACTAGGCCATCAGCTGTCAAAGTGTCTGCAATCACTATAGACGGTATATCCAAAAAGCTGGCTCCGGGAACCAAGGTTCAGCTTACCGCAGCTCTCAAGCCGGCCAATGCCACCATAAAGACGCTGACCTGGACCTCCAGCAACAAAAAGGTTGCCACGGTGAACCAGAAGGGTCTTGTAAAAATCATGAAGAATGCCGGAGGAAAGAAAGTTACCATCACAGCGACAGCCGCCGACGGTTCCGGGAAAAAAGCAGTCTGGAAGATAAAAGTCATGAAAGGCATCGTGAAGAAGGTAACTGTGAAAGGGGCCAAGGCAAGCCTCAAAGCCGGTAAAACCATGAAATTAAAGGCCGCCGTCAAGGCAGGCAAGGGTGCCAATAAGTCAGTCCGCTGGATTTCAGTGAATGAAGAATATGCCACAGTGTCCTCTTCAGGAAAGGTGAAGGCTCTCAAAGCCGGTAAGGGTAAGAAGGTCAAGATCATAGCCATGGCCACTGACGGAAGCGGAAAGAAAAAAGTGATCCAGTTTAAGATTAAATGATACGGCAGTAATATCAGACGATTACCTTAATCAAGAAGAAATCAAACTGGTCAAAATGTTATTTTTCAAAAATTGACATAGAATAATCTGTGTGTTTAAAACAGACATTGCCTCCCATACTAAAAGGGAAACTCGTTGATTATTGCAGCAATCGTACAAGTCAAATACTGTACCTGACATAGTGTTTGAAAACGATTTGCTGCTGATGAGTCCAACTGTTAGTATTGGAGGCATTTTTATGATCAAATCTTTAAAAAGAAGACATTTTCTAAGGAGAATCTCTTCTTATATCCTTGTAGTCTCATTATTCCTGGGACCTCCGGGACTTTCTGCCGGGAGGAATCTCTCTTTACCTGTATCTGTGACAGCAAAAACAGCATTTGCCGCCGATGATTCCTTGGCAGCAGAGACGGCTGCATCTGGTCAAATGTCAGATAAGCAGGCTCAAGACGACAAGGTCTATGTGTCAGGCCAGCCGGTGGGTATCTATCTAAGAACCAAGGGTCTTCTGGTACTGGGCACCCAGGGAAAAGCAGCCCAAAAGAGGCTTCAGTCAGGAGATTATATCACTGAGGTCAATGGAATTCCCCTTAAGTCCAAGAAGGAACTGATGACCTACCTTCAGGAAAACCAGGAGAAGGAACTGACATTTACCATTCTGCGCGAGGGAAACAGGCAGAAGCTGCGCATCAAGCCCACTTTCTCTGATGAGACAGATTCCTGGCAGATTGGTGCATGGATCAGGAGCGATACCCAGGGAATCGGCACCCTGACTTATATATGTCCGGATGGGACATATACCGCCCTCGGGCATGGTATCAACGACTATGATATCGGTGTTCCCATGAACCTGTCAGGCGGCAGCATCTATCAGGCGAGGATTTCCACCATCATAAAAGGCAGGCAGGAATCCCCCGGTGAAATTCTTGGGAATATTGATTATGTTCCGGATAAATATCTGGGTACGGTGGATATCAATACGCCCAGGGGAATTATGGGAAAAATCAGCCTGAATCAGAAAATGTCTGAAAGCGGCCCTATGGCCAAAGCCCCTGGAGATCTATGTCCGGACAGGAAATTATATTCCATTGCCGCACCTGATCAAGTAAAAAAAGGGAAAGCTCTTCTAAGAACAAGTATTTCCGGAAAAAGTAAGGATTATACAATCGAAATAGAAAATGTTTCCCTTAATAAAAAAGACAGGTTAAAAACCTTGAAGATCCATGTGACGGACCCTGAGCTCCTTTCCCTTACGGGTGGGATCATTCAGGGATTAAGCGGAAGTCCCATCCTGCAGGATGGAAAGCTGGTGGGGGCAGTGACCCATGTGCTGGTGCGGGATCCCGCCAGAGGATATGGTATCCTGGCGGCGGATATGAGAGGAAAGAGATAATAAAAACCAACAAAACAAAAAAGGACGTAACCCCATGCACTTTCGTACATAGGATAACGTCCTTTTATTATTGTACTTTGTAGAATTCGATCCAACACACTGGACTGCGACGATTACATAATTGCGTTACATGCACTAAGACTAATCGTCCAGCACTTTAGCCATATACTTTTTCACGGCGTCAAAGCTTTCCTTGCTGATCACATGTTCAATCTTGCAGGCGTCGCGGTCAGCAGTATCAAAATCAACCCCCAGAGCCTCAAGCGCCCGTCGAAGAGTTTTGTGGCGTTCGTAAATCATCTCAGCGATTGCCTTACCTTCATCGGTGAGATAAATGTAACCGGCATCGGTCATGGTGATATGGTTCTTCTCCCGAAGGTTCTTCATGGCGATGCTTACGCTGGACTTCTTATAATCGAGTTCATTCGCTATATCAACGGAACGGACAACCGGCAGCCTTTCACTCAGCCTTAAGATTGTTTCCAGATAGTTTTCAGCAGATTCGTTATTGCGTTCTCTCATATTCCCACCTCATATTGTCTACAATGTTACTTGAGGAAAATATATCATATATTGATGAAATTTTCAATAAAAGAATTGGATGACCGGCAAACATATTAAGCAAAATAATATTGCGATAATGAAAAAGAGACTCTGCACGAGTCCCTTTTCCCATCTAAACTAAAAGAAAATTAAGAAAAAATGTATGTACACTCACAGAGCAGGAACGAGGAGTCCGTTTTCTCTTTTGAGTCAAACCTTACGTTGATTAGTATATACTAACAAAGATTAGATGTCAAGAACTTTTTTTATTTTTTTATAATTATCTTTACATAGGCAGCAAGATATTCTTTAATGATTTTCGAATCTTGCCCGAAGAGCTCATCGAATTCGTAGTAGAACTCTTTTGACCGGTTCCCGGTCTGGTAGCTGGTAAGCTTTAAGTCTGTATCTTTTATGCCTGGCAGATATATTCCTTCCTTTTTGATGTAGCAGTTGTCTGCCTTACATTTTATGCGGTGATCCTTGTCCACATAACCGCCAATACTCTTGTGAATAGCCCTGTCCTCCTCGGGAAGATAATAATAGTTTTTGTAATCTGCGTAATAGTGCTTCATGATTCCCCCTGCCGCAGGAATTCGGATAGTCAGCCGGTCCTCTTCAGCCTCAATTCTGCCTGGATGACTGGTGGAAGAGGAGCTGACGGCGATTTTTTGAGGCACAGGTGTTTTCAGCAGGCAGTCTATTTTAAGCCAGGAGATATCCGGCAGTTTTTCTTCTGCCATACAAGAATCTTTATCTGAGTCTGGGTCTGCTGATATACTCTGGAAGCTGATCATACCCTTCTCCATAAGCTGGTATGACAGAATGTCTATAAGCTTACTCATGTGGAGGACATCCTCCATATTATGGAGCAGGATCAGTTCAAGCAGCTGTTCTTCCCTGCTGATCAGATACTCTTTATAGACTTTGATTAACTGCCGCCCGCTGTATTGGTCCTCCCGGTCAATCCCAAGAAAATGTTCCCAGTCCTTCTGTTTGCTGTGGGAGAGGCCGAGAGCCTTCCTGTAGGGACGCAGAGCCCGGTAGAGGTCCAGGGAAGGGAGATCATCGATAATATTGGGGAGATCATTAAGCTCAAAATGTCTCTTCAGGTATGGGAGGTCAAAATTCTCTCCGTTAAATGTGCAGATGACAGGATTATTTCTCTCACTTAGTTTTCTGATATATGCAGAAAACTCCTCCAGAATCTGCTTCTCACTCACTCCGTCATCATTAAACCACTGGATGATACGAAAAGAATTATCACAATCCCCATTTGTTTCCGGGTTGTATTCCTTTTTATCTTCATCATTTTTTGAAGTATTGATTTCACCTGAGTAATATCCGCAGCCCAGCAGGTAGAGGATAGTGGTATCTCTGGCCAGACCTGTGGTTTCGATATCTATAAACAGGATGGAGGAGTTATAGTCAGGGTTTATCTCCGGAAGTAAGGCTTTGATATTGCTGTCTGTATTTAGTTCAAAGTCTTTCTGTCGTATCAGCATAAGTCACCTCCTTGTTAAGTAGGATACCAGAATACTCTACACATGGTCAACCTTATAAATCCCATAACTTCGTTGTATTTTCGTGAAAAATATGATATCATCTTGGAGAATATAAGTTCTTGAGAGGGAGCCGTATCATTGATTTCTTATGTGAAGGGTATTGCAGCCTATGCGGATAATGAGAATATTGTGATTGATAACCATGGAATCGGCTATCAGATTCGGGCGGTGACCCGCACCATCAATCGTGCCGAGATGGGCAGGGAGCTGATGCTGCATACCTATCTCTATGTGAGAGAGGATATCATGGCTCTCTACGGATTTGAGACCAGGGAGGAGCTTCGAACCTTCCAGATCCTTCTGGGGGTGAACGGCATCGGCCCCAAGGCGGCCATGTCACTTCTTTCCACTTTGACGGTGGAGGAGCTCTATTATGCCGTTTTCAGTGAGGATGCCAAATCCATAGCCCGGACGCCGGGGATCGGGCCTAAGGGAGCTAAGCGTATGATCATGGAGCTTAAGGATAAGCTTCACCTGGAGGATCTGGGGCTTGGCGGGGATAGCGGCCCGGATGAGTCCGGCGGACATGCTTTAGCGGGGACTGCCATGGATCAGAGTGATCAGATGATGGATACTCTGGAGGCTCTGGTTGCCCTTGGCTACTCCAACGGGGAGGCCTACCGGGCAGTGCATAAGGTGGCAGGTGCCCGGGATATGAAGGCAGAGCAGCTTCTGAAGGAGGCCTTAAAGATCATTTCTTCCGGTATTGAGTAAGGGGCTTTAAGGCTTTAAGATGGTTTTCCGTCAGATAACATGGAAGTGTAATATCATATGGACAGAATAATTACCACGGAGCTGATGGATGAGGACATCATCCAGGAAGGCAGTCTCCGTCCGAAAACATTAAATGAATACATAGGCCAGGAGAAGGTCAAGAAGAATCTTGGGGTTTTCATCTCTGCAGCCAGGATGAGGGAGGAGGCACTGGATCATGTGCTTCTTTACGGACCGCCGGGATTGGGCAAGACTACCCTGGCAGGAATCATTGCAAATGAGATGGGCAGCCACTTGAAGATTACTTCCGGGCCGGCCATAGAGAAGCCCGGCGATATCGCGGCTATCCTGAACGGCCTTTCCAACGGGGATGTCCTCTTTATTGATGAGATCCACAGGCTCAACCGGCAGGTGGAGGAGGTCCTCTACCCGGCTATGGAGGATTTCTCCATCGATATCATTATCGGCAAGGGAGCTTCCGCCAGATCGATCCGGCTGGACCTGCCCAAGTTTACTCTGGTGGGTGCAACCACCCGGGCCGGGATGCTGACTGCACCCTTGAGAGACCGGTTCGGTGTCATGCAGAGACTGGAGTTCTACAACGAGGAGGAGCTTACCGTGATTGTCAAGCGGTCAGCTGACCTGCTCAAGGTGGAGATTGATGAGGAGGGTGCCAGAGAGATCGGCAAGAGGAGCCGGGGAACCCCTCGTCTGGCCAACCGCCTGCTGAAGAGGGTCAGGGATTATGCCCAGGTCAGGTACGATGGCAGGGTTACCAGGGAGGTGGCCGACCAGGCGCTTACCCTGCTGGAGGTGGACAGCCTGGGACTGGATAATACCGACCGGCACATCCTTAATACCATGATTGAGAAGTTCCACGGCCGCCCGGTGGGCCTTGACACATTAGCAGCCGCCATCGGAGAAGATTCAGGTACGATCGAGGATGTATGTGAACCCTACCTCATTCAGGAGGGGCTGATCCGGAGGACGCCCCGGGGCAGGGTACTCACAGAGAGTGCCTACCTGCATCTGGGATTGCCGGTGCCGGAGATTTTGTATTGATCAGAGCCGGATTTGTCTCAATTGCGCAGCAAGAGAGCTACAAGATCGGGCATCCGACAACGTTAGCCAGAAAATAACTAGCGTTAATCAGAGGAGAAAGACAAACAACTATACAGGGGGATAAGATGGATAATAAGAAGAAGGTATCGGTTGTCATCGATGGAAAGGTCTACATACTGTCAGGGTCAGACAGTGAAGCACATATGCAGCGGATCGCAGCCTATGTGGATAATAAGCTTCGGGAGATTAAGGCAGCCAATAATTACGGCAAGCTTTCCCAGGAGTATAAGAACATTCTCCTTTCCCTGAACATTGCGGAGGAACTCCTTGAGCTTAGGGAGGAGCTTTCCGTGATCAGGCAGGAATCCATGGAAAACCAGCAGGAGCTTTACAAGCTTAAGCAGGAGATTGTCGACAAGGAGATGCGCAACGATACTGCCAACAAGCTTGTCATCGAGTATAAGACCAAGGTCAATGAGCTCCAGAAGAGGATTATTGACCTGGAGACGAGAAATGCAAAACAATAAGATTCATACAGAGTGTGACTACCATGCTGCCCACAGAAGAGCCGGCCTGCCGGAGCTTTTGGCCCCTGCCGGTTCCTATGAACATCTCAAAGCGGCCATCAAGGCCGGCGCGGATGCGGTTTACATGGGAGGGGCGCAGTTTGGAGCCAGGGCCTACGCGGATAATCTGAATGCGGAGAATCTAAGAGACGCCCTGCATTATGCACATTTTCATGGGCGCAGGCTCTATCTGACGGTCAACACTCTGATGAAGGAACATGAGTTAAATCAGATATTGTATGGTTTTATATTGCCGTATTATGAAGCAGGACTGGATGGTGTGATTGTGCAGGATTTGGGGACTGCTTCTTTTATTCATGAGCATTTTCCGGATATGGAGGTTCATGCCAGCACCCAGATGACCATCACCCACAGTGCCGGAGCTCTGGCAGCAGGGCAGATGGGCATGACCCGGGTCGTGCCGGCCAGGGAGCTGTCCCTGAAAGAACTAAAGGCGATGAAGGAAGAGTCCGGTCTTGAGCTGGAGGTTTTCGTCCATGGAGCCCTGTGCTTTTGTTACTCAGGCCAGTGCCTGCTTAGCAGCTGGTACGGAGGAAGAAGTGGGAACCGGGGACGCTGCGCCCAGCCCTGCCGGCTGAGATACTCCATGGAACCTGCTTTTTCCGGCCACGGACATCAGCAATCTTTCTCATCAAAGAGAGAGGGTTCGGCGGAGATAGCTGACCGGAAAGCCTGTTTCCTGAGCCCCAGGGACCTGTGTGCTCTTCCCCATCTGCCTGCCCTGGTTGAGGCAGGGGTGGACTCTTTAAAGATCGAAGGCCGCATGAAAAATGTGGAATATGTGGCCGGGGTGACGGCCATCTACCGGAAGTATCTGAATTTATACGCCAGTCTGAAGGAGGAGGGTCATCAGGATAGTTATCAGGTCTTACCGGAGGATATATACGCCTTACAGGAGCTTTACTGCAGAGGAGACTTCACCGACGGATACCTCTTCCGGCATAACGGCCCGGGAATGATGGCTTTCCATACCCAGAAGAACACCGGGCGGAAGATCGGCCTGATCCGTTCCGTGGGCAAGCATAATATTCGGCTTGACCTTGAGGCTGACCTCCATCCAAAGGATATTCTGGTGATTCCCCTGGAGCAGGATGAGAAAAATAAACATATTCACAATAATAAATATGATGAAAGGGATGAAGAAGTCATTCTGACTGTACCTTCAGGCATCAGTGTATGTCCTGAAAAAACCATTAACCTGAATGTGCCCAATGCCCGCAGGCTGCGGCCGGGCATGCCTGTCTACCGGCGTAGGAATGAAGACCAGGTATCTAAGATCCGGCAGGATTATGTTGATGCCGAGCTTCGATATCCTGTTGACATGGAAGTGACAATAAGTCAGGATAATCCATCCGGGGTCCGGCTCAGCTGCCGGGGCCTGGAGGTCTTGGTGGAAGGCCAGCAGGCTCAGCCGGCAAAAAAGAGGGCAGTATCAAAAGAAGATGTCAGGCAGCAGTTCGGGAAGACCGGAGCAACCCCCTTCCTCCTTCGTGGATGCGAGATCAAGCTCCAGGAAGAAAGCTTTCTCCCCCTTTCCGCCTTAAAACAGCTTCGCCAGCAGGCATATCAGGCCTTGGAAGAGATGCTTAAGGCAGCAGGGGACCGGCAGCTATCCGATGGAAGAGTTTCTGCCGTAAGCATTTTAGATATTAAAGAAAACTTTTCAAGGCAAAGTACTAAAAATACAAAAGAAGATAAATATATTTATCATAGTATCGAAAAAACAGCTGTCGTCTATGATAAAATAATCCTGGATCGCTGTCTTTCCCTTGATTTTTACACTGCCATCTGCCTGCCCATGGATTCCTGGGCGCTTTCGGACCTGCCGGAACTTTCTGAGAGGATCAGGAGGACAGGCAGGAAAGCATATCTGTCCCTGCCTGCGATCATGCGGGATGGAGAGATTCTTCAGAAAGATGATAATAGTAATCCTCCCATCTGGCCGGATAAGAGAAATAATTATAAGAATTCAATCACAGATCTTTATGATTCAATCTGCCGGGATGATTTATGGGACGGCATTTACGTCCATAATATCAATCAGGCCTATTATCTGTCAGAGCGGAAGGACTATAAAGGGCAGCGGATTGCAGGGGCTCAGTTCTACAACTGGAATACCCGGGCCATGGAGATATCCAGGCGACAGTTTGGCATTGACAGGATTGTCCTGCCCTATGAGTTAGGAGTTGATGATCTTAATGAATTGCTGATATCTGCCAATGCCCCGGAACTCCTAATTTACGGACACATTCCCCTCATGGTTTCTGCCCAATGCCAGAAGAAGAATCTGGCCAGGTGTGACCACAAGCGGGATACCCTGTACCTCACAGATCCCCGGGGCCGGAAGCTCCCGGTGACAAACCACTGTGATTTCTGTTACAATAAGATCTGGTCTCACCAGCCCCTTAATCTGATGGAAGAAGATCTGGATAGACTTAGGGGGAAGATCAGCAGATATACATTTGACTTTTTTGCTGCTGACCCGGATATTCCGGGAAAATGTGCAGAACAATTCGAAAATAGGTGATACAATATGTTAGGTATTATATCCACAGGTTCCAATTACGTATTTATGATTATGTGCGCCATCTATGCAGTTTCCTGCTTCACGATCTTCCTGCCCTCCTCGGAGAAGAGGCAGGCAAGAAGGATGAACAGGCAGGAGCTTTTCATGTTCGTCTTTCATTTTATCTGCTATGGCGTGCTTTTTGCCAAGACATTTGATGTCAGAGTGATATTCTTATATCTTGCCCAGGCTGTGTTTTTTAAGGTGCTGATTTTTATCTATGCCCACCTGTATGCGGATTCCTCCAGGATCATGATGAATCACACCTGCTTCCTCCTCCTGATTGGCTTTGTCATGCTGACCAGACTGTCCTTTGATAAGGCGGTAAAGCAGTTTATCATCGTGGTGGCTTTTTCTTTGGCGGTGCTGGTTGTTCCCTTCATCGTGGAGAAGGCCTACTGGCTTAAGAAGCTGCGCTGGGTTTACGGAATCGGGGGCTTGCTGCTCCTGGCCACGGTTTTTGTAATCGGAACGACCAAGAACGGGTCCACCAACTGGATTTCCTTCGGGGCCTTTGCCATGCAGCCTTCGGAGTTCGTCAAGATTGCCTTCGTCTTCTTCATCGCCGCCATGCTGGAGAAGAAGGCGGATTTCAGGACAGTGATGATCACGGCCATCTTTTCGGCCTGTCATGTGATGGTGCTGATTCTGGAGAAGGATCTGGGCGGAGCCCTGCTCTACTTTGTGATTTTTGTCTTTATGTGCTATGCCGCCACGGGTAGGCTGGTCTACCTTCTTGGAGGCCTGGCCGGAGGGGCGGTGGCTGCCAGGGTTGCCTACATGCTCTTTTCCCATGTCCGGATCCGATTTGCGGCATGGAAGGATCCCTGGTCCATCATCGAGGGGAGGGGCTATCAGATTGCCCAATCTCTCTTTGGCATAGGTACCGGAGGATGGTTTGGCCTGGGTCTGACTCAGGGCCGGCCTCAGGATATCCCGGTGGTGGAGAGTGACTTTATCTTTGCAGCCATTGCCGAGGAGTTGGGTGTCTTCTTTGCCATCTGCCTGATTCTCATCTACCTGGGGCTTTTTATACATTTTCTGAAAATAGCCATGGATGTGGAAGGACGGTTTTATAAGCTGGTGGCTTATGGATTCTCCATCTGCTTTATCTTTCAGGTCTTTCTGACTACGGGGGGTGTGACCAAGTTCATCCCCTCCACAGGGGTGACACTGCCGCTGATCAGCTACGGAGGCAGTTCAGTAGCCAGCACGCTGATCATATTTGCCATCATGCAGGGTGTCTTTATGATTGCTTACAAAGAGGAAGAGGATTATGAGGAAGAAGAACAGGGAATACGTGAAGAACAGCAAACCGAAGCTTACTGACCGCATGAGGCCCAGGAAGAGCAACAGGGATTATGTGATGGAGCAACAGAATAATAAAGAGAATAATGATAGATTGCCGGAAAGAGGAAGGTCTGCAGCGACAGGCAGGTCTCTGCCCGGGAACATGGAAGATGACGACTCTTATTCTGACAGGATTCCCGGTGAGGTGCCAAGAACCCCCAGAGGAGACCTGAGCCGGGTGGAGAAGATTGAGGGGATGTTTGTCCCGAAATCAGGCAAAAGACTCCGCACCAACCGCTACATGCTTTATACCAGCTTTCTGATCCTTCTGCTTTTCGGCGGCCTGATTTTCTATCTGGCCCGCTTTACCACCTATGAAGCGGAGGCAATCATTACCAGTCCTTATAACAAGCGGTCATCCTCTCTGGCACAGAATGTCCGCAGGGGATCCATCAAGTCTGCCAACGACAAGGTTCTTGCGGAGACAGGTATCGATGATGATGGCGAGGAATACCGCTATTATCCCTACGAGGACATCTTCGCCCATGCGGTGGGCTATGCGAACCATGGTAAGGCTGGGGTTGAATCGGCATATAATTACGAGCTGATGACTTCCCATGAGAGACTGATCGAGCAGTTTAAGCAGGGAATACGGGGCCGGAAGAATATCGGTGATACCGTGGTGACGACTCTGGATACCCGCCTGCAGAAGCGGGCCTATGAGGCTCTGGGAAGCAGGAGAGGGGCCATCCTGGCCATCGAGCCCAAAACCGGAAAAGTTCGGGCCATGGTTTCCAAGCCTGACTTTGATCCCAATACTCTGGATGCAGACTGGGAGGACATCAACGCAGAGGAGAACAACAGCTGTCTGCTAAACCGCTGCGTGCAGGGTCTCTATCCGCCGGGATCAACCTACAAGATTCTGACTGCCCTTGAATATATCGAGGAGAATCCCGGCTCCTATCAGAAATTCACCTACCGCTGCAAGGGAGAAGACATCGTCAACAGTGTCCATATCAGCTGCTACGGCGGCCAGTCCCATGGGGAGGAGGACTTGAGCAAGGCCTTTGCCAAGTCCTGCAACACAGCCTTTGTCCAGATCGGAAGCAGATTGAATCTGAACCGCTTTATCAATCTGAACCGGAAGTTTTTATTTGACAGCAAGATTGATTTTGATCTGACGGTAAAGCAGAGCCGGTTCGGTCTCAACAGCAGGTCGGAAAAAAGTGATATTCCCCAGACATCCATCGGCCAGGGTAATACCCTTATGACCCCCATGCATAATGCGCTGATCATGTGTGCAATCGCCAATGACGGAGTCCTGATCAAGCCCTCCATGGTGGACCGGATCGAAAGTGCGGACGGGGTGGAAGTGTCCCGGACCAAGGTTGGACGGGGGAAGAGACTTGCCGATGAATCGGATGCGAAGATCCTCCAGAAACTCCTTCGCACTGTGGTCACGGAAGGGACAGGCTATGCGGTTAACACTGACCGCTATACAGCCGCAGGCAAGACCGGAACTGCAGAAAACAGCGGTGACGGAGACCATTCCTGGTTTGTGGGCTACTCCAACGTTGAAGATCCTGACCTGGTGGTCTGCGTCATTGTGGAGAATGGAGGCGCCGGAAGTGAGGTGGCGGCCCCCATCGCCGATGAGCTATTTTCCTGCTATTATGATAATGAAATGTACCGCGATTACAGGGACAGGGCTGATGATTCAGAAGATGCAGAAGATTAGATCAGCTTGCTGACTATGGGGATTGTACTTTAAAGATTTAAGCCGAAGGTTTGTTTACTCTATCTTGCTAAATCACTCTTTCTTTGCTATAATGTATACAAGTGTAGTACACACCGGTATTGTTTGCATAGGAGGATTAGAAAGGATGATAGAAGCAACAAGCTGTGGTGGTGTGGTCATATTTCGGGGGAAGATCCTTCTGCTTTATAAGAATTACAAGAACAAGTATGAAGGATGGGTGCTTCCCAAGGGAACTGTTGAAGAAGGTGAAGAGTATAAGGAAACTGCTCTGCGGGAGGTAAAAGAAGAAACCGGGGCCCGGGCCTCCATAATCAAATATGTCGGCAAGAGTCAGTATACTTTTAATACATCCCGTGACGTTGTGGTCAAGGATGTTCACTGGTATCTGATGATGGGTGAGAGCTATTATTCCAAACCGCAGAGGGAGGAATATTTTGTGGATTCCGGTTATTACAAGTACCATGAGGCCTACCATCTGCTTCGGTTTCCGAATGAAAAACAGATTCTGGAGGATGCTTACCAGCAGTATCTGGATTTGAAGAAGGCGAATCTTTGGGGCAGCAAAAAGTATTATTAGAATATGACATCACGTAAAGGAGACAGGCAGTTTTTGCTGCCTGTTTTCTACTATTACATTAAAACAATGCAGCTTTCCTTTTCACATTGAACAAAATATGCATGGCTCTGAGTAGCTGCAAAAAATAGTTGACAAATAAAGTTGCACGCAATATAATAGTTTGTATAGGAGGTTCGGGGATGAAGGATTTTCTGAAGGAATACCGGAACAAGTTACGGACGCCGGAGGAAGCAGTCCAGGTTGTCAAGAGCGGGGACTGGATTGACTATACCAGTTCACTGGGCAAACCTGTTCTGCTGGATCAGGCTCTGGCCAGGCGCCGGGATATGCTTCACGATGTCAAGATCCGGGGGAATCTGATCCAGGGTCCCATCGAAGTGGTAGAGTGCGATCCTGAACAGGAGCATTTTATCTACCATACCTGGCATTGCTCCGCCTATGAGCGCAAGCTGTGCGATAAGGGAATGTGCTTCTATATTCCCATGGTTTTTCATAACAACGCTGCATATTATGAGTTTTTCCTCAATGTCAACGTTGTCATGGTGACGGTATCACCCATGGACAAGCATGGATATTTTAATTATTCCGTGAATACCGGAGTGGCCGCCCCTATCGTCCGGAATGCGGATATTGTGATTGTGGAAGTAAACAGGCATATGCCAAAGATTCATGGCGGCTATGACGAATGTATCCATGTATCGGAGGTAGACTATATAGTGGAGGGAGACCATGACCCCTTCCCCAGAGAGCCGGCCTATATTCCCACCGAGATTGACCGAAAGATTGCCCACCACATTCTTCCCTATCTGGTTGATGGATCTACCCTGCAATTAGGAGTGGGCAGCCTGCCCAATGCGGTGGGAGAGCTGATCGCGGACTCGGATCTTAAGGATCTGGGCATGCACACTGAGCTTTGCACAGATGCCTACCTGCATCTCTATAATGCGGGCAAGCTCACCAACAAGAAGAAGACGATTGATCCCGGCAAGGGTGTATTCGGTGTAGCCCTGGGCTCCCAGGAGCTTTATGACTGGCTGGATGATAACCACGGCGTGGCTGCCTATCCTCTGGAATATGTGAACCGGCCGGAGGTTATAGCCCGCATAGATAATATGGTTTCCATCAACGGATGCGTGGCTGTGGATATCTATGGTCAGGTTTCGTCGGAGAGCTTCGGCGGCAGACAAATCAGCGGAACAGGAGGTCAGCTGGACTTCCTGATCGGTGCCTCCTCCTCCAAGGGAGGAAAGGCATTCATCTGTATGAGCTCCACCTATAAGGATAAGCAGGGAAAGCTCCATTCCCGGGTACTGCCATCCTTCAACGGTGACATCATCACATCCCCCAGGAGTCAGGTATACTTTCTGGCAACAGAGTACGGGGTGATCAATATGGAGGGCATGTCCACCTGGGAGAGGGCAGAGGGCCTGGTGTCCATCGCCCATCCGGATTTCAGAGATGACCTGATCCGGGAGGCCCAGGAGCGCAGGATATGGAGAAGGAGCAACAGGAGATAAATCACGCAGCGGCAATAAGATTTCATTAGTCAGAAAAATAACGTTTTTCAGGAGGAAAGAAGATGGGTATTTATGATTTTACCGTAAAGGCACAGGATGGCAGCGACGTATCCATGGCAGATTATAAGGGAAAGGTTCTGCTGATCGTCAACACAGCAACCGGCTGCGGCTTCACACCGCAGTACGAAGACCTGCAGAAGCTCTATGATGAGCACCATGAGGATGGACTGGAGATTCTGGATTTCCCCTGCAACCAGTTCGGAAACCAGGCTCCCGGGGATGACGAGGAGATTCATACCTTCTGTAAAGGACGGTTTGGAATTACATTTCCTCAGTTCTCAAAGATCGATGTGAACGGGGAGAATGCAATCCCCCTCTACAAGTGGCTGGAGGATAATTCTGAGTTTAAGGGCTTTGACAAGAACCCGGCCGGTCTCATGATGAGCGGCGTGGTTAAGGCTATGGATAAGGACTACAAGAAGAACAGCAAGATCAAGTGGAACTTTACCAAGTTTGTTATCGACAGAGAGGGCAATATCGTGGCAAGGTATGAGCCCATGACCAGCTTGAAGAAGCTTAAGGCTACTATTGAGCAGGTGCTTTAGAGATCAAAGCTTCAGGTGCCTGGCATGCCGGGATATTCTTCCCATATATCCCTGCGACAGTTTCGTGTCGAATCCTGATAAGACATTACTACAATTGTCAAAATGTGTCTAAGTTCGATAAATAAGGGATTGCATTTTTCATTGAAGTATTATAGATTATTAATACAAGGGGGAGTTTTGGGAACTAACATCCTTGTGTTGTAGCTCCTGCCCCATAAAAAACAAAATATGATCTATTAGGAGGAAACCTGTAATGGACGATTCCAGATATGAGGGGCTAAAACTTGAAAATCAGCTTTGCTTTCCATTATACGCCTGCTCAAAAGAGATAGTTCGAAGATATAAGCCTTATCTTGACAAGCTTGACCTTACCTACACCCAGTATATTACCATGATGGTTCTGTGGGAGAAGAAGCAGCTTAATGTCAAGGAACTGGGCAAGAGACTGTATCTTGATTCCGGAACACTGACTCCGGTCCTCAAAAAGCTTGAGAATAAGGGATATGTAAACCGCACCCGGTCTACCAAGGATGAGAGGAATCTGAATGTTTCCATCACCAAAAAGGGTGAGGAGCTGAAGGATCAGGCAGTGGAAGTTCCGGCTCAGCTTCGTCAGTGCATGAACCTGACCCAGGAGGAAGCCATGGAACTGTACAGATTGCTGTACAAGCTCATGGATGCCTGAGAGCAAAGCCCTGGCCCTGATAATTGCTAAAGTGTTTTGATCATGAATTGAATTACGCAAACATGAAGGACGCCGGCAGATTTCTGCCGGCGATTTTTTTGTTCTATTGCACGAAAACCCGGAAGTTCCGGTTCTCCAGCACCTCTATGGCCTTTTGACAGGCCTCATCATCATAGAATTCTATCTCGAGAGCTCCCTCTTCATACTCACCCCGGCTGTAGATAATGCCAAGATTCTTAATGCTGATATTGTTGAAGGCCAGCTGTGTGGTCACATTGGCTATGGTTCCCGGCTCATCCGGTATGTCAATGTATATCTTATGCACCTTATCAAAGAGCCCCACTGCATGCTCCGGAACAGAGTTCCTGTACTCGCCGGCAGACCGGAAATACTCATGGATGTAGGACGTATCCTCATCGTCCAGGTGGTCAATCACCTGAGAGAGGTCATCAATCATCTCGGTCAGAAGCTTCTTGATATTGGTCCGGTTGTTCTGGCAGATCTGCTCCCACATGACAGGAGAGGAGGAGGCAATCCGGGTCATGCTCTTAAAGCCTCCCGCAGCCAGCTGCTTAAGCATCCCGTTCCTGCTGTCGCCCCTTTCCACCAGATGAACCAGCTCAGCCGCGATAATATGCGGGATATGGCTTAAGGAAGCCGTGATAAAATCATGCTCCTCCGGCGGCAGGGTCACTGCCAGTGCGCCCAGCCCCTGGATGAAGGAGGAGAACATGGCAGTGTGCCTGAACTGGGTGAAGCTGCTGGGTGTGATAAAGTAGTAAGCATTCTCCAGGAGATAGTCGCTGGAAGCAGCATAGCTGGTTTTCTCCGATCCGACCATGGGATGGCCGCCGATAAACTGCTGTTCCATGCCAAGCTCCTTCACCGCCTCCTGCATGGGAGCCTTCACACTGCCCACATCTGTGATCAGGACTTCAGTTGGAATGAACTCTTTCAGCTTCCGTATATTGTCAATATTAATAGAAACCGGTGCACACAGGAAAATGATATCGCAGGAGGAAAACCTCTCGTCTATCTCGTCATAGCTTTCGTTAAGCACACGGTCAGAAAGGGCCGCGTCTACAGATTTTTTATCTACATCATATCCTACAATAAAGCTGTCAGGATAGATCCTCCGGATGGTTCTGGCGATGGATCCGCCGATCAGGCCCAGGCCGATAAATCCTATGGAAAAGCTTTTGGAAATCATAATATTGTCACCTCGATTGTATTGTAACTACTCAGAACCTCATCTCGATTATTATTTTGCCGAGTATCATTTTATACTTTAAAGCATGAAATGTCAATACTTTCATAATTTAAAGTGGGAAATACCGGTTTTTGAAATTTACAGTAGCCAGTATTTCATTTTTAGTGTACAATAAACCCATATGCAGATAATCTGTGCCACTATGCATATAAGGGTTTATTCCTTACTGCAGCCTGCATGATATTATGATGAAAAATTTATGGAAAGGATAAAAAGCTATGATTAATGAAAAGTATAAAGCCATGCTTCAGGGAAAGAACATCATCCGGGAGTTAGCAGCCTACGCCGCTGCCCGGGGTAAGGAGATTGGTTATGAGAACGTATTCGACTTCAGTCTGGGCAACCCCAGTGTCCCCTGTCCTGATGACTACAACAAGGCATCCATCCGCATGCATGAAGAGATGGACTCCATCTCCCTGCATGGCTACAGCCCCATTCTGGGTATCGAGTCTGTGCGCCAGGCCGTGGCAGAAAGCCTCAACAGGCGCTTTGACATGGACTATGAGACTAAGCATATCTTTATGACATCAGGAGCTGCCGGAGCCATCGCCCATGCAGTCCGCTGTGTGACAAAGCCCGGAGATGAAGTATTGACATTTGCTCCCTGCTTCTCTGAATATTTCCCCTATGTCAATGATACGGGGGCAGTCCTTAAGGTTGTGCCGGCCAACACGGAAACCTTCCAGATTAATTTTGAGGCATTTGAGGAGATGCTTAATGAAAATGTAGCAGCCATCCTGATCAACACTCCCAACAATCCATCAGGAATTGCCTACAGCACGGAGACCATCAAAAAGCTCGCCTCCATCCTCTATGCCAAGCAGGAAGAATATGGTCATGATATCTTCCTGATCAGTGACGAGCCCTACCGTGAAATCGTATTTGCCGGGGCAGATGCTCCTTATGTGACCAAATACTATGACAATAGCCTGTCCTGCTACTCCTTCTCCAAGAGCCTGAGCCTGCCTGGTGAGCGTATCGGATATGTGGCTGCCAATCCAAGATGTACTGATTCTGATATAATCGCCGTGATCTGCGGGCAGATCAGCCGGGGTATAGGTCATAACTGTCCTTCCTCCAGTATCCAGCGGGCAGTGGCAGAGGTTCTTGACCAGACCAGTGACCTGTCTGTTTACGAGACTAACATGAATATCCTCTACGATGCCCTGACCAGGATCGGCTTTGAGGTGGTAAAACCGGGCGGAACCTTCTATATCTTCCCCAAGGCACTGGAGGATGATGCCTATGCATTCTGCATGAAGGCCAGAGATTACGACCTGATCCTGGTTCCGGCAGACAATTTCATGTGTCCTGGATACTTCCGCATGGCCTACTGTATCGATACTGACAAGGTGAAGAGGTCAATCCCTGTGCTTGAGAAGTTTGCAAGAGAAGTATATGGGATGAATTGTTAAAAAAAGAGGCATTTTGAACTGCTTCCCGTCAAGAGGACAATGAAAAAATATAAGATTTTTCCGACCAGTAACGTTATAGTTGCTGGTCGTTTTTTGATATGAGTCATGCTGCAAGCATGTAAGACTCATGTTTTTCCATCGGTGAAAGGACACCA
>JAFUDC010000155.1 GCA_017459345.1 Eubacterium sp. | reverse complement strand
CTCAGAAGATCTTTGATGAGTATGGTCCCAAATATGCCGGCCGTAACGGTGGTTATACAAGAATTGTCAAGATTGCTCAGCGTAAGGGTGACGCAGCTTTAGAGGTTATTCTTGAGTTAGTATAATGAGATTATCGGGGGGAACTGCCTCAAGGCAGTTCCCCCTTTTTATAAGTAATTAAAACTGAGGATTCCATATGAATATCATAGAAACAGCCAACTTGATATTTCGATATAAGATTTTCTCGGGGGAGAAAGAACAAGCCCTGGAAACAACTGTCCTGGATGGTGTATCCTTAAGTATCAATAAGGGTGATTTTGTCGGGATTCTAGGCCATAACGGATCCGGAAAGTCTACTTTGGCTAAGCAGCTGACAGCTCTTCTAAAGCCTAACTCAGGCGTGGTCTATGTGAAGGGAATGGATACCGCCAGGGACGAGAACATTTTACCTGTTCGGAAGACAGCCGGAATTGTCTTCCAGAATCCGGACAACCAGCTGATCGGATCCACTGTCGAGGAAGATGTTGCCTTCGGTCTGGAAAACCTGGGGGTGCCGACTGAAGCTATGTGGATAAGAATTGGCCAGGCTCTGGAGGCAGCAGGTATGTCGGCATATAGGATGTCATCCCCGGGAGCCCTGTCCGGAGGGCAGAAGCAGCGGGTAGCCATCGCCGGAATTCTGGCTATGGAACCAGAATGTATCATCTTCGATGAACCTACCGCCATGCTGGATCCTTCCGGCCGGGAGGAAATCATGAAGGCAATCCGCTATCTGAACCGGGAGCGTGGAATCACCATCATCTATATCACCCATCATACCCGGGAGGTGGAGGATGCGGACTATCTATATGTGATGAACCAGGGTAAGGTGGTGATGGCCGGAGTACCGTCAGACTTGTGGGGACAAACAGACCAGTTAAAACAGTATCAGATCGGGCTGCCCTTTGTTCAGGAGCTGATTGATCAGCTGAGGCTTAAGGGGATGGAGATTCCTTCAACTATCAGAGATAAGGATCAGCTTCTTGATTATATATTCAGAAAGTCTGATGGGAGCAGCGACCAGGGAGAAAAAAAGTTTGATGAGAGTAGCGGTCACAGAGAAAAGAAGTCAGATGAATGTACCGGTCAGGATAATAAGAACAGACTCTGTTTGTCAGAGTCAGAAAATGATTTGAAGAATACAAATCTATCTGCCGGGATCCGTTTAGACCATCTCTCTTATTCCTATAAGAGTAAGAATAGTGCGGTTTCTACCCCGGCCTTGAAGGACATCTCACTGACCATCAGACCTGGAGAGTATGCAGCCATTGTCGGTCAGACCGGATCAGGCAAATCAACCCTTCTGGCCCATCTGAACGGCCTGCTTGTACCATCTGAGGGTAAATATTACTTTAACGGAGAAGAGGTTCACAGCAAGGGTTATCCCATCCGCCGGCTCCGCCAGAAGGTTGCCCTGTGTTTTCAATATCCCGAATATCAGCTCTTTGAGGAGTCAGTCCTTAAAGATATCGAATTCGGACCTAAAAATATGGGCATGAGTCAGGAGGAAGCGGATAGGAAGGCCAGGGAAGCCATGAAGCTGACCGGACTATCCGAAGATCTGGAGACCATGTCACCCTTTGTCCTCTCCGGCGGACAAAAGCGCCGGGTGGCCCTGGCCGGAATACTTGCCATGGAGCCGGACTATCTCATACTGGATGAACCCGCCGCCGGGCTTGATCAGGAGGGAAAACAGCGGTTATTTGATCTTCTGGACAAGCTTCAATCAGAAAGAAATGTGACCATCATCCTGGTATCCCATGACATGGAGGATGTAGCTGCCCATGCCCGCCGGGTAATCGTGATGAAAGAGGGAGAACTTCTGATGGATGGACCGACGGAGGAAATATTCGCTCCGGAAAGAGAAGACATACTGAAGTCGGCAGGGCTTACCATGCCGGAGTATCTGGAGTTCTATTATGCTTTACACCATATATCAGCCGGGAGAATTCCCTTGACGATAGAACGATTGGCTGATTATATCAAGATGGAGTCGATTGGAAATGATATGGCTGTTCGAGTG
>JAFUDC010000154.1 GCA_017459345.1 Eubacterium sp. | reverse complement strand
TCATCGTAGGCTTTCCCGGGGAGACCGAAGAAGACTTCCAGGAGACCCTGGATGTGGTCCGCAAGGCGGAATATGACTCTGCATTTACCTTTATCTATTCCAAACGGTCCGGGACGCCGGCCGCCGAGATGCCTGACCAGGTTCCTGACCAGGTAGTTCATGACCGCTTTGACCGTCTCTTAAAGGTGGTGGGTGAGACCGCCAGAGCCAGGAACGCAGCCTTAGAGGGGCAGACCAGGATGGTGCTGGCCGAGGCCATTGATGAGAAGGATGAGAGCATGATTACCGGAAGGATGTCCAACAATAATGTGGTACATTTTACGGCGGACCCCTCTGTGATCGGTAAGATCGTGCCGGTGGTGCTGGAGGAGTCCAGGGGGTTTTATTATATCGGGAAATTAGCTGAGTAAAGAACAGACGGAGAGTTACGATAAATGATTGCAAAATCAATATTATTATTATGGGAGGACAGATAGATGGCCAAAAAGACGGAAAAACTGACTCCCATGATGGAACAGTATTTTGAGATTAAAAATAAATACAAGGACTGCATCCTTTTCTACCGGATGGGGGATTTCTATGAGATGTTCTACGATGATGCCCTCACCGCATCAAAGGAGCTGGAGATTACCCTGACCGGCAAGAACTGCGGGCAGGAGGAGCGGGCTCCCATGTGCGGCGTCCCCTTCCATTCCTGCGACCCATACATCAATAAGCTGGTGGAGAGGGGCTACCGGATTGCCATCTGCGAACAGGTGGAGGATCCAAAGCAGGCAAAGGGGCTGGTCAAGCGGGATGTGATCCGCATCGTGACCCCCGGAACCAACACCCTGTCCCAGAACCTGGATGAATCGAAGAATAACTATATCATGAGTATCTTCTGCGAGGATGAACATTTCGGGCTGGCGGTCTGCGACCTGTCCACCGGAGAGTTCCGCACCACCCAGGTGGAGCACCAGGATGCCATTCTTGACGAGATAAATAAGTTCCAGCCCTCGGAGATCATCTGCAATGATGCCTTCTGTATCTGCGGGATGGACCTTGACTATATAAAGGATAAGATCGGGGCGGCCCTAAGCCCGGTGGCAAGCTACTATTTTGAGACCGGCCATTGTGAGGAAATGATCAGGCAGCAGTATCATCTGATCAGCTTAAGCGGGATTGGTCTTTCCGATTATCCCTTTGCCGTGATTGCTTCCGGCAGCCTTCTTCAGTATCTTCATGAGACCCAGAAGACCTCCCTGGCCCACCTGATGGAGCTGATTCCCTACTCGACCCGGAATTACATGGTGCTTGACAGTGCCACCAGGCGTAACCTGGAGCTGACAGAGACCCTTCGGGAGAAGAGCAAGCGGGGCAGCCTGCTCTGGGTTCTTGACCGGACCAAAACGGCCATGGGAGCCAGAATGCTCAGGAAGATGGTGGAGCAGCCTCTGATTCACAAGCAGGCCATCATGGACCGCCTGGATGCGGTGGAGATGCTCTCGGAAAATGTCATGGCCCGGGAGGAGCTTCGGGAGTACATGAATGCCATCTATGACCTGGAGCGCCTGACCATGCGGATATCCTACCGGTCGGCCAACCCCAGGGACCTGATTGCATTTAAGACATCCATACAGTATCTGCCCTATATAAAGGATATCCTTAACCAGTTCAGCAAGGGCCTCCTTTCTAAGATGGCAGAGGATCTGGATCCTCTGGAAGATCTTTACGAACTTCTGGAAGCTTCCATTGAGGAGGACCCGCCCATTCCCATCAAGGAGGGGGGCATCATCAAGGCCGGCTTCCATGAGGATGTGGACCGGTTAAAAGCGGCCAAGACCGACGGGAAAACCTGGCTTGCCGACCTGGAGGAAAGAGAAAGAAACAAGACGGAGATCAAGAATCTCCGGGTAAAATATAACAAGGTATTCGGCTATTTTCTGGAGGTGACCAACTCCTACAAGGACCTGGTGCCTGACTATTACATCAGGCGGCAGACCCTGGCCAATGCCGAGCGCTATACGACAGAAGAACTGGAAAATCTGGCCCACACCATCCTGGGATCCGAGGATAAGCTCTGTGCCCTGGAGTATGAACTATATACCGATATCAGGGAGCAGCTGGCTGCCCAGATGGAGCGGATTCAGAAGACCGCCAGAGTCATCGCCTGGGTCGATGCATTTGCTTCCCTATCTGCTGTGGCGGAGCGAAACCAGTTCGTCCGCCCCTCTATCAACCAGAGGGGGATCATCGACATCAAAGATGGCCGCCACCCGGTGGTGGAGCAGATGATGAAGGAGGAGCTCTTTGTGGCCAATGACACCTATCTGGACCACAAGAAGAACCGGGTGAATATCATCACCGGCCCCAACATGGCCGGAAAGTCCACCTACATGCGCCAGACTGCCCTGATTGTCCTCCTTGCCCAGATCGGGTCCTTTGTACCTGCCAGATCAGCCAGCATCGGCCTGGTTGACCGGATATTTACCAGGGTGGGAGCCTCCGATGACCTGGCCTCCGGCCAGTCCACCTTCATGGTGGAGATGAGCGAGGTGGCCAATATCCTACGCCATGCCAGCAGGGACAGCCTGCTGATCTTAGATGAGATCGGCCGGGGGACCTCCACATTTGACGGTTTATCCATCGCCTGGGCGGTGGTGGAGTATATCACCAACAACCGTCTCTCCGGAGCCAAGACCCTCTTTGCCACCCACTATCATGAGCTGACTGAGCTGGAGGGAAAGATTCCCGGCGTCAACAACTACTGCATCGCTGTCCAGGAGAAGGGCGAGTCCATCGTCTTCCTGCGCAAGATTATCAAGGGCAGTGCTGACCGGAGCTACGGCATCCAGGTGGCAAGGCTGGCCGGCGTTCCCGATGAAGTCATTGCCCGGGCAAGAGAGATCGCTGACCAGCTGGAGCAGTCCGATATCGCCGCTGCCGCCAAAAACATCGGGCGGAAGAAGCCGGAGGAAGAGCCCGTCCAGCTCAACCTCTTTGACGCCATGGGCATCATGCCCATCGAGGCCAGGGAAAGCCCGGTGGAGGCAGAGCTTAAGAAGGCCGACTTGTCCAACATGACGCCGATCCAGGCCCTGAACCTGCTTTATGAGCTCCAGGGGAAATGCCGGTGAAAGGGGAGATATTTATGGCTGAGATACATGTATTAGATCAGAATACGATAAATCAGATCGCTGCCGGAGAGGTGGTGGAGCGGCCCGCATCCATCGTAAAGGAACTGGTGGAGAATGCGGTGGATGCCAGATCGACTGCCATCACCATTGAGATTAAGGGGGGCGGAATTGACTTTATCCGGATCACGGACAACGGTGTTGGTATCGCAAAAGACCAGATCAGGAAGGCCTTCCTGCCCCATGCCACCAGCAAGATTGATTCAGCGGAGGACCTGATCACGGTTCAGTCGCTGGGTTTTCGCGGGGAGGCACTTTCCAGTATCTCTGCAGTGTCCAAGGTGGAGCTGATTACCAAGACAGATGAAGGGATATCCGGTGTGCGCTATATCACGGAAGGCGGGGAGGAACTCTCCTATGAGGAGATTGGCTGTCCAGAGGGGACAACCTTTATCATCAGGAATCTCTTCTTTAACACTCCTGCCCGGCGGAAGTTCTTAAAATCTCCCATGACGGAGGCCGGCTATGTGGAAGCCTTTGTCCAGAGGCTGGCCTTGAGCCATCCGGATATTTCATTCAAATTTATCAATGAGAACAGAAATAAGATTGCAACTTCAGGAAACGGGAATCTGAAGGATGTGATCTATCATATATTCGGCCGTGACATAGCCCTTAATCTATTGGATGTGGACCACGAGGAATCCGGGATACACATTCATGGTTTCGTAGGAAAACCGGTCATCTCCAGAGGAAACCGCAACTACGAGAATTATTTTGTCAATGGCCGTTATCTCAAGAACAACATCATCGCCCGGGGTATCGAGGAAGGCTATAAGGGGCACAGCATGGTGCATAAGTTTCCCTTTACTGCCCTGATGATTGAGATGGATTCCCATTATGTAGATGTTAATGTTCATCCTGCCAAGATGGAGATGCGGTTTAAGAATGCCGAAGAGCTCTATGGGGCAATCGTGAATGGGGTGAGCGGCAGCTTCGTAAAAAAAGACCTGATCCCTGCAGTCAGCCTGGGTAAAAAGAAGGCCGGGAGTAATGAGGGAGAGAGCGGGGGTGAGGGAAAGGAATCCGGGAAGGGCACAGGGATTTCCGGCTCAGACGGCAAATCAGGAGGAAGATCGGGATCCAGAGTCTCCGGGCCGGAGCCTTTCGAGAAAAAGCGCAGGGAGATTGAAGACCACTTCGCCAGTCTTTCCAAAGACAGAATCAAAGAGATTAACCGAAGAAAAGCGGAAGGAATCCAGCTGGACAAGGCAGGTCAGGAGGCATCTGCGGCTGCCGCCTCCGACTTGATCCAGAAGAAGATAGAGGCCCTGCGGCTTGGCCAGGTACGGCCAGGTCTTGAAGAGGAATGGGATAGGCTGCTGCAGCCGGATCCGGGAGCAGACCTGGAGAACCGGGGGGGACTGCCGGGAAGAAATCAGGAAAATGAAACTCTGCTAAAGTTAAGTTCCCCAGAATTATATGGTGATGTTCCGCAAATAAAGAATGACCTCATGGGCGGCAGAACAGATGAAGATCAGAAGGCGGAAAGAAGGAGCTTGGGCGGTCAGCCGGCAAATGAAGCAGCAGTCAATAGCAGCGGCACGCAGATGACAAATGAAGCAGCAGTCAATAGTAGTGGCACTCAGATGAGTTTTGCAGATATCCCGCTTCTTTCAGAAGAAGCTCGCCCCAGGCATCGGATTATCGGGCAAGTATTCAGAACCTACTGGTTGGTGGAATATGAAGAACAGTTATTCTTCGTGGACCAGCATGCAGCTCACGAAAAAGTGATGTATGAGAAACTGAAGAAAGATCTGGATAATAAACGAATCGATCAGCAGATGGTAGCCCCGCCCATCGTCCTTACATTTTCCATGAGAGAGAAGAACAGATACCTGATGTGTCAGGATGCATTTGCTGCTTTAGGCTATCAGATTGAGGAATTCGGGGAGGACGCCTACTGCATCCGGGCGGTTCCGGCTAATCTATATGGAATTGATCAGCAGGATCTCTTTATTGAGCTGCTTGACCAGATAGAAGAAAACAGCGGGAAACTGAATCTGGAAGTCATCACGGATAAACTGGCTTCCATGGCCTGCAAGGCAGCGGTGAAGGGTAACACAACCTTGAGTTTTCAGGAGATGGATGCCCTGATGGATCAGCTGATGCAGCTGGAGAATCCTTATCAGTGTCCCCATGGACGCCCCACAATCATTTCCATGTCAAAATATGAATTGGAGAAAAAATTTAAACGGATTCAGTGAGCAGATGGACGCATGAGTCGAAAAATGCGGGAATGTGTCCATCAAAAACAGCTGAATCAGAGGGAAAACAGAGAAAAATGATGGACGCAATAATTGAAAAAAGCAAACCCCCACTTATTATCCTTACCGGGCCCACGGCAGCTGGAAAGACCAGTCTTTCCATCCGCCTGGCTAAAGAAGTCGGAGGGGAGATCATCAGTGCCGATTCCATGCAGATCTATAAGAAGATGAATATTGGGACAGCCAAGATCATGCCGGACGAGATGGAAGGTATACCCCATTACCTGGTGGATGAACTGGATCCAGCTGAGGAGTTTAATGTTGTGGAGTTTCAGCGGCGTGCCAAGGCGGCCATGAAGCAGATTTACGAGAATGGCCATATACCCATCGTTGTGGGGGGGACAGGGTTTTATATCCAGGCCCTGCTTTATGATGTGGACTTCTCCAGACACGACGGGGAAGAAGAGTACCGCCATGAGCTGACAGCCCTGGCCCGGGAGAAGGGCAAAGAATATCTGTACGATATTCTTTGCCAGGTAGATCCGGAATATGCGGCACTTGTCCATAGCAATAATCTGAAGAGGGTAATTCGGGCTTTAGAGTATTATCACGAGACCGGGCAGAAGCTCTCTGCCCATAATCTGGAGCAGCAGGAAAAGAACTCCCCCTACTCCTTTGCCTATTTCGTTCTGGACCTTGACCGGGAGGAGCTTTACCGCCGTATCAATCTGAGGGTGGATCTCATGATGGAACATGGCCTGGAACGTGAGGTGCGCAGTCTATGGGAAGAAGGGTATGGCAGAAATCTTGTATCCATGCAGGGTATAGGATATAAGGAGTTTTTTGATTATTTTGAGGGCATGTGTTCTCTTGATGATGTGGCAGACCAGATCAAGAAGGATACCAGACACTTTGCCAAGAGGCAGCTGACCTGGTTCAGGCGGGAGAAGGACGTCCAATGGATTCATAAGCAGGACTATGCGGATGAGGATGAGGTACTGAGTAAACTATTAAGTTGTATTAAGGAATCAAACAACCATGAACACAATCTTAAAGAATTATTATAAATCAATGGGGATCTCAGAGCAAGTCTTCGACTATTGTTCGGAGATCGAAAAAGGGCTGGCCGGGCGATTTCATGAGATTGACCGGGTTGCCGAATGCAACCAGATGAAGGTGCTTAGAGCTATGCAGAATAACCGGCTTTCGGAGGCCTGCTTTGCCCCCACCACGGGCTATGGCTATAATGATATCGGCAGAGAGGCCCTGGAGGGAATCTATGCCGATGTTTTCGGGACGGAGGATGCTCTGGTGCGGCCGCAGATTACCTGCGGAACCCATGCTCTTGCTCTTGCCCTGATGAGTCAGCTGCGGCCCGGGGATGAACTCCTCTCCCCGGTGGGCAAGCCCTATGATACCCTGGAGGAGGTAATCGGCATCCGCCCGTCAAATGGATCCCTGGCAGAGTACGGGATATCTTACCGGCAGGTGGAGCTTCTTCCTGATGGAAGCTTTGATTATGATGCAATCGAGAAGGCTTTGAATGATAAAACCCGCATGGTAACCATCCAGAGGTCCAAGGGATATGCCACAAGACCCAGCTTCTCCGTCGGACAGATCGGAGAACTCATTGCCTTTATCAAGGAACGCAGGCCGGATATCATCTGCATGGTGGATAACTGCTACGGGGAATTCGTGGAGCTTAAAGAGCCTTCCCAGGTGGGAGCCGACCTTGTGGTCGGGTCCCTGATCAAGAATCCGGGGGGCGGCCTGGCACCCATCGGCGGCTATCTCTGCGGCAGCAAAGAGTGCATTGACCGGGCGGCTTACCGGCTGACCTCACCGGGACTTGGCAAGGAGGTCGGAGCTACCCTGGGTGTGACCCAGACCCTGCTTCAGGGGCTTTTCCTGGCGCCCACGGTGGTAAAAGGTGCCTTAAAGGGGGCAATATATGCGGCAAATATCTATGAGACCCTGGGATTTAAGGTGGTGCCCGATGGCAGGGAGAGCCGACATGATATCATACAGGCAGTAGAATTCGGTGATCCTGTCCTGATGAAGGCGTTCTGTGAGGGCATCCAGGCAGCGGCACCGGTGGACAGCTATGTCCGGCCGGAGCCCTGGGACATGCCCGGATATGACTCCCAGGTCATCATGGCAGCAGGGGCATTTATCTCAGGATCTTCCATAGAGCTAAGTGCTGACGGCCCCATGAAAGCCCCTTATGCTGTATATTTCCAGGGAGGACTTACCTGGGAGCATGCCAAGTTCGGAATCATGATGTCCCTGCAAAAGATATATGAGACCGGCCAAATTAATTTGAATAAAGCTCCATGAGACAGGAAGAGTTAACTTAAATAATACTGCAAAAACTCAGATTCGGATTATCGGTAAGATTAATCTCCCTATCGTGATTATTCAAGAAAATGTGTCAGAAAAATTTAATATTTTACATAAAAAGTTAATCAAGCTTTGTGCAGATTCTATATACAAAAATTTCGTTTTATGTTAAACTGGTAACATACATATAGGCTTTTGCTTGTGCCTGAAGGATGGATGAATCCATCCTTCTTCTGGAGAGACCCTGGGAGGGAGGCCCAATGAAAAAGCGATATGTAACTATGGAAGAACAGCAGGCGCCGAAGAAGCGCTTTGTTACCATGAAAGAACGACCGGAGTCGGAACGACCCTATGAGAAATGCCAGGAGACTGGCCCGGAGACTTTAACGGATGGCGAGCTTCTGGCTGTAATTTTGCGCACCGGGATACAAAATAAAAGTGTACTGGAGATCTGCTGGGAAGTGCTGGATGCTCATCCGACCTGCAAGGGACTTGCAGGTCTCAGTCATCTGGACAGGGAGATGCTTGAGAGGATTCCCGGCGTGGGCAGGGTGAAGGCGACGCAGATTCTGTGTATCGCCGAACTGTCCAGAAGGATTGCCAGGGCGTCTGTCAAGGGGGATGGGACTTTCACGTCACCGGACTATATTGCCGCATATTATATGGAACACATGCGGCACCTGGAGAAGGAGAGGGTCATGCTTCTTCTCCTGGACAGCAGGCACCGGCTGATTCGGGAGATTATCCTGTCGGAGGGAACTGAGAATACAGCCTTCGTTCCCCTGAAGCCTATTTTTCAGGAGGCTCTGACCTGGAAGGCGTCCAAGTTCGTTCTGATTCATAATCATCCATCCGGCAATCCGGAACCCAGCAGGGAAGATCTGTTGACCACAAGGAGGGTGAAGGAAGCGGGGGAGATGGTAGATCTGCCTTTGCTAGATCACATTATCATAGGCGACCGGTGCTATACCAGCCTGAAAGAGCAGGGCTTATTATAATGAATTGATAGATAACTGCGAAACTCTGTCAGGGCTCAGAAATCATTTTTCGAGCCAAACACGAGTTTAGCAATCACCTGATAATTAATTGAAATCGAAAGGAGCGGCAGCAATGTCAGAGAAAATATATGGAATTGACATGGGAACCAATTCCCTGAAGATCTATCAGAAGGGTGCAGGAGTGGCAGTGCACCAGAAGAATATGATCGCCACGGTGAAGAGAAAGGAGAAGGAGCCTTTAGCTATCGGCGACGAGGCTTACTCCATGTATGAGAAGGCACCTAAGAATATCGAGGTCCGCCAGCCCATCGTGAACGGCGTGATCGCGGATTTCACAGCCATGCAGATCATGATTCAGATGTATTTTAAGATGGCTCATGGCAGGAAGGTTTCCGAGGGGCTTACCGCCAACGGAAACTCCGAGTTCTACATTGCTGTTCCTACCGATATCACAGAGGTGGAGAAGAGGGCCTTCTATGACCTGATCGCCAGCTCATCCCTAAAGACCAGGAAGATCCGTATTGTGGAAAAGCCTATCGCAGATGCCCTGGGTGCAGGGCTTAATGTTCTGGATGCCACAGGACGTCTGATCGTCAATATCGGGGCCGATACCACGGAGATCAGCCTGATCAGCCTGGGAGGCATCGTGCAGAGCCGGCTCCTTAAAATCGGGGGAACCCGCTTTGATGAGGCTATCCAGCAGGCGGTAAAGAAGAAACATAATCTCGTGATCGGCATGAAGAGCGCCGAGAGACTGAAGATGCAGCTGGCCAGCGGTACCCGGGAAGAAGAGGAGACAACCTTTGATGTGATGGGCAGGAACCTGATCACCGGACTTCCCAGCAGGGTCACTGTCACCAGCGGACTGGTATTTGAGGCCATGCTTGAGAGCATGTCCTCCATCATAGATTCCATCAAGTTTATTCTGGAGAAAACTCCGCCGGAGCTGTCCATGGATATCATGCATGACGGCATCTGCATGACAGGCGGGTCTACCCATATCAAGAATCTGGACAGGCTGCTCCAGCAGGAGACCGGCCTCTCTATCATGAAGGTGGATGACCCTGAGCTTACTGTTGTGAAGGGACTTGGGATGATCATGGAGAATCCGGAGTATGAGCGGATGGCTTACAACCTGCAGGAGTCCGATTTTCAGTAATTATTGAGGATGACTGATATGTGAGGATGACTGATATATGAGGTTTACTGATATTTCAGTTTTTAGAGATTCGGATAAAAAGAAACGAGTACAACTATGAGAAATCGTCATAATTTTGAATTATCACCTAAGCTGCTTCTGATCATACTGACGGTACTCTGCGGAGCCCTGCTGTCATTGAGTGTGCTCTTTGAGGGCTTTGCCACCCCATTTACCAATATAGCGGCAGTCTTCATCATCCCCATGCAGGAAGGACTGAATTCCGTGGGCGGATGGGCAGATGACAGGGTTCATTCTTTTAAGAGCCTCAAGGAACTTCAGGCGGAGAATGAAGAGCTGACTGCCAAAGTGGAGACTCTGGAGGCGGAGAATGAAAGCCTCCTTTCCGGCAAGGCGGAGCTCAGCGAGCTGCGTGATCTGCTGAGCCTGGATGAGGAGTATTCTGATTATAAGAAGATCGGAGCCAGGGTGATCAGCAACGGAGGCGGCAACTGGTATGAAACCTTTGTGATTGACAAGGGGACCTCCGACGGAGTTGCCGTGGATATGAATGTAATTGCCGGCGGCGGCCTGGTGGGAATTGTTTCCGAGGCCGGGACCAATTATGCCAAGATCCGGTCCATCATAGAGGATGAAAGCCGGGTGAGCGCCATGGTGGCAGATACCATGGATACCTGTGTGGTGCGGGGCAATACGGAGTCCATCTTCCGCAGCGGAACCATCGACGTGTCCTATATCAGTAAGGACGCGGGGATCAAGGATGGGGATGAGCTTGTCACATCACATATCAGTTCCAGGTACCTTCCGGGACTGAAGATCGGTATGGTCAGTGATATAGAGGCAGATTCCTCCAATCTGACCAAGTCGGCGAAGGTGACGCCTGTGGTTGATTTCCAGCATATCAAGCATGTGCTGGTGATCACAGACCTTAAGCAGGTGCCTGCAGACAGCAAATCGACAGATTGACATAAGCAGTCAGAGCGTGCAGATTTGCAGCTATATCACAAATGGACAAAGCAAGTATTTATGAGCTTTAGATAATGAGGAACTAGACCATATGAGAAGGGCCATCTTTACCGGAATCATCGTTATCATATTTTTTATATTACAGACATCCGTCTTCGGCATGCTCAAGCTGGCAGGCATCATGCCCAATGTGCTGGTGATTCTGGTGTCCTCCATCGCAGTCATGCGGGGACAGAAGGATGGCATGCTGGTGGGATTCTTCTGCGGGCTTCTGGTTGATATGTTCTACGGGACCTATCTGGGAGTATTTGCATTTTTGTATATG
The DNA here is from genome assembly GCA_017459345.1 of Eubacterium sp. Classification (GTDB taxonomy): domain Bacteria; phylum Bacillota; class Clostridia; order Lachnospirales; family Lachnospiraceae; genus Anaerobutyricum. The sequence goes on along the minus strand of JAFUDC010000154.1, from coordinate 24,025 downwards.
ATATTCGGATTTATTGATGGGTTCTTTCATCGGATCTATTACTCGGATGATAATTTCCTTCCTCTGATCATGATCGCAGCCAATGACCTGGTTTACGGCCTGCTCATGTTCGTGGCCCGGGGACTTTTGAAGAATCATCTTCATTTTTTTTATTATCTGAGATCAATCATACTCCCGGAGCTGGTTTACACCATCGCGGTGGGCATGCTCCTCTACCAGATTCTGCTGCGGGCCAACAACTGGATGGAAAAATATGAAGATGGAAACGTGGATATTGTCTGATTTTCCTGAATATGCAGGATAGTGATATGAGATAAAAAGCACATGCACACGATTGCGCAAAAGGGTTTAACTGCCGGCGCATCTGGCGCAGTCCGGCGCACAGGCCGGGCTTATATATTAAACGGAAAAGGAAGTACAGCAATTGGCTGAATGGAGAAAACGTACAAAGAACAACAGGATTACAGGGTGGATAGCAGCGGCTCTTTCCAACCGCCTGGTGATTATCGGTATTGCCATCATACTGCTCTTTTCCCTTCTGGTCTACCGGCTCTTTGTGCTGCAGATCATCGAGGGAGAGGAGCATCTTGATAATTTCAATTATAAGGTGGAGAAGACCATCAAGACCAGCGGTGCCAGGGGCAATATCTATGACTGTAACGGAAAGCTGCTGGCCTACAATCAGCTGGCCTACACGGTAACCCTTGAGGGGACAGACCGGACAGCCCAGATAGCCAGAGAGCGGAGTACGGAGGAGAACAGAGTCAGCGAGAACACGGTGCGTAATGAGATTATCTATAATCTGATCAGGCTGCTGGAGGATAACGGAGATACGGTCATTTATGATATGCCCCTCTCGATCAGCAAAAAGGGCAAGATATCCTTTACGGTTTCCGGTTCTGCCCTGACCCGGTTTAAGAAGGATGTTTACAGCATAGGCAACATTGACAACCTGACCGGGGATGATAAGAAGAAGGCCGAAAAGTGGCTGAACTCCACACCGGAGCAGGTTTATGAGTACTTAAGAAATGGCACGGACGGGCCGGTGGGCAGCGGGCAGATGTTTGAGATTGATGACAGCTATTCACCTGAGGATACCATCAAGATCATGTCCATCCGATATGATTCCTACATGAACCGGTATTCTCAGACCACCCCCATCACCGTGGCGACCAATATCAGCCAGGAGAGCATTGCGGCCATATCTGAACACCAGGAGGATTATCCGGGAGTGTCCATCGAGGCGGATTCCCTTCGCAAATATAACGATTCGGAATATATATCCGGCATCATCGGGTATACCGGCATGATCTCCGAATCGGAACTTAATGAATACAATGAGGCCGGCGGCAGCTACGAGGCCAGTGACATCGTGGGTAAGACCGGCATTGAGAAGACCATGGAAAGTGTCCTCCAGGGAAAGAAGGGTCAGCAGGATGTGCTGGTCGACAAGCTGGGTAAGATCATCAAGGTGGTGAGCACCACGGAGGCCAAGGTGGGCAATGATATCTATCTGACCATCGATATGGATCTTCAGAAGTATGCCTACAACATCCTGGAAAGAAGGCTGGCAGGAATCCTGCTTGCCCATCTGACCACGGAGGAGGAGGCGGGGGCGGATAAGATGATTCCCATAAAGGATGTCTACTATGCCCTCATTGATAACAATGTTCTGGATATTACCCGCCTTGACTCCAAAAAGGCACAGAACAATGAGAAACAGATTTATAAGATTTATCAGAATAAGCAGGAGGAAGTCCTTGCCAGCATAAGACAGGAGCTTAAGAACGGGTTCCAGCCTCTGAAGGATAAGGACGATGAGTGGCAGGAGTACCTGCGCTACATATATAATATGCTGTCTGATCAGGAGATCATATCAAGCGCCCTGATCGACCAGGAAGATTCGGTTTACCAGAAGTGGAGAAATGAAAAAATCAGCCTCAAAGCCTTTCTGGTGCATGCCATCAGCAGTGAGTGGATTGATATCAGCTCTCTGGATATCCAGTCGGACTACTACTCGGCGGATGAAATATACGACGAATTAATAAATTATGCAGTTGATGCGTTGAAAACTGATGAATCTTTTGATAAAATCCTATTTAAGTACATGATTAAAAACGGCGACATCGACGGAAAGCATATCTGCATGCTGCTTTTTGATCAGAATGTTCTTGACAAAGACAAGGATAAGGATTACGCTGCCCTTAATCGTGATCAGATGTCCGCCTATACATTTATGTCCAGGAAGATCAGCAATCTTGAGATCACACCCAGGCAGCTGGCCATGGATCCCTGTTCCGGCTCTGTCATCATAACCGACCCCAAAACCGGTGCGGTGAAGGCCATGGTATCCTATCCCAGCTATGATAACAATAAGCTGGCCAACGGGATTAATTCTTCGTATTTTGCTTCATTGAACAAGGACAAGTCCTCTCCCATGCTTAATCGATGTACCCAGACCAGGACTGCACCGGGATCTACATTCAAGCCGATTTCGGCTACGGCAATCCTGGAGGAGGGTATCGTGGACAGTCACGACTATATAAAGTGTACCGGAATCTTTGATAAGATCACGCCCAATGCCAAGTGCTGGATCTATCCCGATGCCCACGGATCCCTGAATGTCAGCGGTGCCATTGCGGTATCCTGCAACTTCTTCTTCTATGAGATGGGCTATGCACTGGGGACCAGCAAGGGGGTATATGACAGTCAGCGGGGTCTTGACCGGCTGGCAAAATACGCCTCCCTCTATGGACTTGACCGAAAGTCCGGCGTGGAGCTGACAGAGTATGAGCCCCAGATCTCTGACGAAGATGCGGTTCGTTCCGCCATCGGACAGGGTACCCATTCCTACACGCCCAGTCAGATTTCCAGATTTGTCACCTCCCTGGTGAATGAGGATAATCTGCTCGGACTCTCTCTGATCGATAAGACCACGGATGTCGATGGGAATGAACTCACAGGCTTTGAAACCAAGAAGGAGGAGGAGCTTCAGGTATCAGACACATCATATGCCCTGATCAAGAAGGGAATGAGGGATGTGGTTAATGGCAAGAACTCTTCCATTAAGTACTTATATACCAAGCAGGGGCTGAAGGTTGCCGGAAAGACCGGTACAGCCCAGGAGAATAAGAAGCGGCCCAACCATGCCCTCTTTATATCCTATGCCCCCTATGATAATCCGGAGATTACCATGACAGTTGTCGTTCCCAACGGGTATACCTCTTCCAATGCGGCAGAAATTGCCAGGGACATCTACAGGTATTACTTTGGAAAGACAACGGAGAAGGAGAGGGAGAATACCAAGGCTCTCATTCCCACAGGTTCTGACAGCAGTACGGATTAAATGACAGAAAGCAGCATGAAGGTTAAAGCAACAGGAGGAAATATGAAAAGTTCCGTTATCATAAAAGGGAATAAATATGGCTTTCAGATTGTGCTGAATCCTACCCTCCCTTTTGAGGAGCTGCTGCGGGAGGTCGCAGCAAAATTTAAAGAGTCTATCCGCTTTTTCGATGCCAGCCAGGCAGTGGCTGTGAGTTTTGAAGGAAGAAGTCTTACGCCCGGTGAGCAGAATCTGCTGGTGGATACCATAGTGGAAAACAGCGGACTGAGGATAAGCTATATCATTGATGGGGCGGAGGCGGTGGAAACCCGTTTTGCCCAGGCTATCATGAACAGTCAGCCTTCCGGGACAGAAGAAAGAGATGGATATGACCAGCCGGTGGGTGTGAAGGAGCTTTATGCCGATGCGCCGGAGGAAGAAGATTACGGTGCAGATAGCCCTGAGGGAGAAAAAGTTCATGTTCAGGACGATATCATCACGGAGTCGATTCCCGAGAATCTGGTCAGCAAGGACGGCCAGTTTTACCGGGGAACCCTGCGGTCCGGCCAGAGGATAGAGGTAGATGGCAGTATTGTGATCCTGGGGGATATCAACCCGGGGGCCATGGTTGTGGCCGGCGGCAATGTGGTCGTTCTTGGCTGCCTTAAAGGATCAGCATACGCCGGCAATCCCGATGACAAATCGGCCTTTGTGGCCTCTCTGATGATGGAGCCCATGCAGATTCAGATCGGATCCTGCATTGCCAGATCTCCGGACCAGAAGGGGAAGAAGGCCCGTCCAGGCAGGAAAAAGAAAGAGAAGGAACTTGAAGCGAAGATTGCCTTCGTGGAGAATGATAATATATTTATCGAGACGATCACCAGGTCATTGATCAATGACATCAGTATTGTATAGCATGCAAAAAATATATTGTAGTAGAGGAGATAAGAGATGAGTGAAGTAATAGTTATTACATCGGGAAAAGGCGGGGTTGGAAAGACAACAACCACAGCAAATATCGGAACCGGTCTGGCCAAAGAGGGTAAGAAGGTTGTCATGATCGATACAGATATCGGTTTGAGAAATCTGGATGTGGTCATGGGCCTTGAAAACAGGATCGTTTATAATCTGGTAGATGTCGTAGAAGGCAACTGCCGCATCAAGCAGGCCATGATCAAGGACAAGAGATACTCCAATCTTTATCTCCTTCCATCTGCCCAGACCAGAGATAAGACCTCCGTAAGTCCGGAACAGATGAAGAAGCTGGTGGATGAGCTCAGGGAAGAGTTTGACTATATCATCCTTGACTGCCCGGCAGGTATTGAGCAGGGATTTAAGAACGCCATCGCAGGAGCGGACCGGGCAATCATTGTAACCACTCCTGAAGTATCGGCTATCCGCGATGCCGACAGGATCATCGGTCTCCTTCAGGCCAACGAGCTAAAGAAGATTGAGCTGATCGTCAACCGGATCCGCATGGACATGGTAAAACGCGGCGACATGATGTCAGTGGATGATGTCATCGATATTCTGGCCATCGATCTGATCGGTGTGGTTCCGGATGATGAGAGCATCGTCATCGCTACCAATGAAGGAGAGCCTCTGGTGGGTAATGACACCCAGGCCGGCAAGGCCTATGCCAACATCTGCAAGAGAGTGATGGGCGAGGAGGTTCCTTTCATGGAGTTTGACACAGAAGGAATATTCAGAAAGATCATTAATCTGTTCAAGAGAGGGTACTAAAGGAGGAAGATCATGGGTTTCATGGATGCATTTTTCAGAAGAAAGTCTTCTGGTTCTCTGGCGAAAGACCGCCTGAAATTTGTCCTTGTTTCAGACAGAGCCAACTGCTCTCCGGAAACAATGGAGATGATCAAGAATGATATCATCGCGGTGATATCCAAGTACATGGAAATCGATACCCAGGGTCTCGATATCCAGATTACTTCTACGGAGTCCGAAGGCAACAACGGCAGCGTGCCTGCTCTCTACGCGAATATTCCGATCAAAGAAGTAAAATATCGAAAATAAACTATTAGAGAGGACCATCTATGTTAAGACAAAAATACCAGTTTAAGAACTATAACTGGTTGCTGGTCATTGTTGTGTTTATTGTCAGCGGCATGGGGGTTGTATTCATCAACAGCGCGGATCCCTCCTACACGATCCGGCAGTTTATCGGCCTCATGTTCTGCGGGGGACTGATGCTCCTTCTCTCTGTGGTCAACTATAATTTTATCTGTGATTTCAGCAGGATCCTGTATCTTGTTAATATCGTGATTTTAGTATTCGTAAAGCTGTTTGGCGTCAAAGTAGGAGGAGCCAGGCGGTGGATCAATCTGGGGGTGACCAGGATCCAGCCCTCTGAGCTGTCCAAGATCATTATGATCATCTTTGTGGCCATGTACATACAGGATCATGAGGAGGATTTTACAGAGCCCAAGGTGCTTTTGCGGCTGGCGGGACTCTGTGCGGTTCCCCTGCTTCTGGTTGTGGCAGAGCCGGACCTGTCCACAACCATTGATATCACCATGATACTGCTGGCTGTGATTTTTGCCGGCGGCATTTCTACCAGGTTTATCAAGCGGGCTCTGCTGATTCTGATTCCGGTGGGAGTCCTGTTTGTATGGTATATACAGACCCCGGGACAGATTCTGCTGAAGGACTACCAGGTCACCAGAATCATGACCTTTTTAGAACCATCAAAGTACCAGGACACAACAGCCTATCAGCAGCAGAACTCAGTTATGGCGATTGGTTCCGGACAGCTCTATGGGAAGGGACTGAATAATAACACCATCTCGGATGTCACTGTGACAGATACCGGCCTGGTTTCCGAACAGCAGACAGACTTCATTTTTTCGGTAATCGGTGAGGAAATCGGCTTTATCGGCAGTGTAGTTATTATCGGTCTTCTTGCGGTAATAGTGATTCTGTGTCTGATTACTGCCTGGCGGGCCCGCAATATAAGCGGGCGGCTGATTGCCGTGGGAATCGCGGCTCTGATCGGCTTCCAGTCCTTTATCAATATCGGGGTGGCAACCCAGCTGCTCCCTAACACAGGTCTGCCCCTGCCCTTTATCAGCTACGGCCTGACATCATTGTTAAGCTGTATGATGGGAATCGGCATGGTTTTGAATATCGGACTGCAAAGACACTATTGATCAGCATGACTGACCCTGGGAACGCCTGGGCGTTCTTTGTATAGTAACTCGTGAATAGATGTACCAGGAGGTGAAATATGAATATAGGATTGATTGCTCATGACGGGAAAAAGAAATTGATGCAAAATCTCTGTATTGCCTACAGAGGTATACTGAATAAGCATGAGCTGTTCGCAACGGCAACAACGGGAAGACTGATAGAAGAAGTTACAAACCTCACTATTCACAAGTATCTGGCAGGCCCTCTCGGAGGAGAACAGCAGCTCGGTTCGCAGATCGAGCATAACCTTATCGATATGGTGATCTTTCTGCGTGATCCCCAGAATAAGAAGGTGCATGAACCTGATATATTCAATGTGATGCATCTGTGTGACGTGCATAATATTCCTCTGGCCACCAACCTGGCCACGGCTGAGCTTCTGATCAAGGCTCTGGAACATGGTGACCTTGAGTGGAGGGAAATGTACCGGTAAGATGAGACAAGAAGATGCAAGGAAGGGAGTATGAAGGCAAAGAAGATATCCCGCTTGATTGTCCTGATCCTGGTTTGCTCCCTGATATTCGGCGGGTGCGGAAAGCATAGCCCGCTGTATCTGGAGGATTCCTATCAGGACTATTACAAGAAGAATAAAACGGAAGTCTCCTCTGATGTGGAGGGTATGGCAGAAGACCTGGCGGTGATCTCGCCTGAGAATGAATCTGATCCGGACTATCACAGCAATGATTATGCGAATCTTCTGGTGAATGATACCAGGGCAGAGGTGGTGGAATCCTACCGCTGCTTTGAGAAGATTTACCCTGCCAGCACTACCAAGATAATGACCGCCCTGCTCACACTGGAGCATGCCGATTTTGATGATAAGATAACCCTGGACCACAATATTGTGCTCACTGAGGATGGGGCAGTGATCAGCACCCTGTCCAGGGGGGATACGGTCACCGTGGATGAGGTCTTTCACACCATGCTGATTAAATCCGCCAATGACTGTGCGGTGATCCTGGCTGAGTATCTGGCCGGTTCGGTGGAAGCATTTGCGGATATGATGAATGAGAAAGCCAGGGAGCTGGGGGCAACGCATACACATTTTGTGAACCCCAACGGACTTCATGATGACGATCATTATTCCACTGCCTACGATCTCTATCTGATCTTCAGGGCTGCGGTTCAGTATGATAAGTTTGTCAACACGGTTTCCATGAAGGATTATCAGATGACCTACATAAACTCCGCAGGGCAGAGCGTTGGAGAGTATATGACCTCCACCAACCACTATCTGGTTAATGAGTACCCGGTACCGGAGGGGGTCATCATGTATGGCGGCAAGACGGGAACCACCACGGCAGCCCGATCCTGTCTGATTCTTATGACAGAGAATGAAAACGGTGAAAGATTTTTCTCCCTGGTTCTGGGAGCCAAAACCAAGGGTGACCTCTACGAGTCCATGACGAATTTGTTGGAGAAAACCGTGAATTAAAGGTTGTGATTTTTCCGTCGATAAACTATAATGAAGACAACACACTTATGTTATCAGTAACCGGATTCTGTCAGACTTCGAAGCGGTAGGGCAGAGGACGGGCATCCGACAACATATGTCTATTATAATCATTTACTTATATTAGGAGGACATTGACATGATTGATATTATTGCCGGTTTGAAGGGACATGGTAAGACAAAAGTTTTATTGCAGAAGGTGAACGATGACATTAAACTGACGCATGGTACAATCGTATATCTGGATAAGAATAACAAGCATATGTATGAACTCAGCAATCAGATTCGCCTGATCGTTGTTCCTGAGTTCGATATTGATAATACCGATATGTTTATCGGATTTATCGCCGGTATTCTGTCCCAGGATCATGATCTGGACAAGGTGTACCTGGACAGTTTCTTAACCATCGCTGACGTTAAGGATAACCTGGAATATGTAATCAGCAGGCTTGAGGTGCTTTCCAAGCGCTTTGATGTGGACTTTATCATCAGTGCCTCCTGCGAGAAGGCTGCCATGCCGGAATCAATCCAGCAGTACGTTTCCGTGGATCTGTAATTCGTCAGGATACGAATACCTTCAATCACATATGACCCGAATGCCTCATAGCTTTATGGGGCTTTCTTTTCACCTGTATGAATAATAATGAGATTTGGTCTGAATCCTTCATGGATTGGTCCGGCTCTGTTATCATATAAAGATTATGAATAAAGAAACCAGCCTCTACTACAGCTATGCTGACTATCTCAGAGAACAATATGGCCAGAAAGTATATAAGCTTCCGGTGAACCTGCCGGTGACCTGTCCGAACCGGGCTTCCGGGGAGGGCTGTTCTTTTTGTGCCGGAAAGGGAACAGGTTTTGAGGCCTGCGGCCCGGATGTCAGTGTGGCGGACCAGCTCCGCCAGACCAGGGAGAAGATAGAGAAGCGCTACAAGGCGCATAAGTTTATTGCCTACTTTCAGAATTATACCAATACATTTCTTCCACTTTCCAGGCTTCTTTCTTACATGGAGGAGGCAGCCGGGGTGGAGGATGTGGTGGAGATTGCCATCTCCACCAGACCGGATTGTATCAGTGATGCCTATCTTGAGGCTCTGGCCGGCTTCAGGGAGGAACATGGCATCAGAATCTGTCTGGAATATGGCCTGCAGACAGTCAACTATCATACCCTGAAGAAGATCAGGAGGGGACATGGGCTGGCGGAGTTTATCGATGCCGTCCTGCGGACTGACAGGTGGCAGCTGCCGGTCTGTGCTCACATGATTCTTAATCTTCCGGGAGACAGCATGGAGGATGTGGAGGAATCTGCCAGGATTCTCTCGGCCCTGTCCCTTAAGATGGTGAAGGTCCACTCCCTCTATATACCTGAGGATTCGCCCATGGCAGGGGATTACCTCATGGGAAAGCTTGCGATATGCAGCAAGGAGGAGTACCTGGAGAGACTGGCGGCCTTTATCGCCCTGCTGAGACCGGATATTGTTGTGGAGAGGTTATTCTCCAGGATTCCGGAGGAGGATGCGGTATTTTGCAACTGGGGCTGCAGCTGGTGGAAGCTGATGGATGAATGGACTGACCTCATGACCCGGAAGGGCTTAAGACAGGGCAGCCTCTGTGCCTACCTGAACGGGCCGGCCTTAAAAAGAATGGATAAAGAATGAGATATTAATGTATTGGAGATTATATGGCAGAAGAAAAGAATAAGAAAAGACGGTTTCATCTGAATATCGGCAGTATTATCTTTCTGGTGATCGTCGTCTATCTGACCGCCAGCGTAGTCCGGGATATGAACCGGGAGAAGCTGGCTGTCTATGAGGTGAATGAGAGCATCATTGATGATGAAATCAAGAGCTCCGGAGTGATTTTGAGAAAGGAATATCTGCAGAAGCTGGGCCAGTCCGGCTATGTGAATTATTATCTGGGAGATGGAGCCAGAGTGTCAAAGACCGGTGTGGTATACACCGTGGACTCCTCCGGCAAGCTTACCTCCTATCTTGACCAGCTGACCAGGGATAAGAAGTCGGTCAGCCAGGAGGAAAAGGAACTGATCTTTAACGATCTTAAGGCCCTGTCGGAAGGGTTCTCCGATGACCGCTTTTCTGAGATCTATGATGTGAGGAATACGATTAACTATGACCTGATGGCATACTCAGATACCATTATTGCCGATAACAGGGAGGAGATTAAGGAAAAGTTCGGAGAATCCGGCATTACGGAGATGGAAGCCCCTGCCGCCGGTCTCGTGTCCTATTTTTCCGATGGGCTGGAGGAACTCACATTCAAGAAGATCGATCAAAATACCTTTGACAAGAAGCCGGATATGGAAGACCTGCGTCAAAAGGGAAAGCTGGAGAAGGATACCCCCATCTACCGTCTGGTGACCAGCCAGAAGTGGACCCTTGCCCTGTCCGTGACCGAGGATGAATACAACCGCCTGAAAAGGCTGAAAAAGAACGATGTGAGCACGGTCCAGGTGACCTTCTTAAAGGATAACTTTACCACCAGAGCTTCCTTTGACTGTAAAAAGAATGATCTGGGCTATTTCGCCTTGCTTCGCTTTGAGAATTATGTGCAGCGTTATATAAACCAGCGCTATCTCTCGGTTCGTCTCCTGCTGCAGGAAACCCGGGGACTGAAGATTCCTTCAAGTTCCCTGGTGGAGAAGAAGGTATACAAGGTGCCCACCCGGTTCCTGACTAAGGGCAGCAACTCAGATGCCAGCAACCAGGTCAATGTCCTGACAGAGAGCAAAAAGGGGGAAAAGCTGCTTCACCAGCAGACAGTCACCACCTATCCTTGCGATGAGGAGTATACCTACATCAGCAGTGACAAGCTGAAAAAGGGAGACATCATAGCTTCTCTGGATAAGACCGACCGCTTTGAGCTGCTGGAGACCACGACCATACAGGGAGTCTTCATGGTAAACCGGGGCTATGCGGTTTATAAGATTGTGGAAATCATAAGGCGCAACGAGGATTATTGCATCGTATCTCCGGAACTAAGCACGATCGATCTCTATGACAGGATTATCCTGAATTCTGATACGATCAAAGAGGGGGATGTGATTTACTAATTAAACAAACGTGCAATTTTAGGAATCTTTTTTAGATCTGTGATGGTAGGTTCGCTATCTGCCATGTAATATAAACAACTGAAAGGAATGAACAGTATATGTTGAGCGAGAATCTTAAAAGTGTGAAAGGCCGGATTGCCGCGGCCTGTGAGCGGGCCGGCCGGGATCCTTCTGAGGTGACCCTGGTGGCTGTGAGCAAGATGAAGCCTCTTGAAGATATAGAGACCCTGCTGGCGGATGGACAGCTGGAGTATGGGGAGAATTATGTCCAGGAGCTCTGTGATAAATATGAGCACATAAGCCGCCCGGTCCACTGGCATATGATCGGCCACATGCAGCGCAATAAGGTAAAGTATATCATTGATAAGACGGTCCTGATCCACTCGGTAGATTCTCTCCATCTTGCCAGACAGATTGAGAAGGAGGCAGCCAAGAAGGATCTGACTGCGGATATCCTGATTCAGGTGAATGTGGCTCATGAGGATACCAAGTTCGGCCTGGACGCGGGGGAGACTCTGGATTTGATCCGTGAGATCAGCCTTCTGCCCCATGTTCATGTGCGCGGGCTCATGACAAGTGCCCCATTTGTGGATGATCCGGAAGAAAATCGCTGTTATTTTCGAAAATTACATGAATTATTTATTGACATTCGGGATAAAAACATTGATAATGTAGATATGGATATTCTCTCTATGGGAATGACGAATGATTATGAGATTGCAATCGAGGAAGGGGCCACCATGATCCGGGTTGGCACGGCTATCTTCGGTGCGCGCAATTATAGCTAGAAGGCCATCTCATGCCGATATGCATGTCCTGGCCCAACAGTTACCATGAATAATTGGAGGTACGCAGGCATGGGAATCGCCGAGAAGTTCTTAAACATGATGAAGTTTAATGACACAGATGAGTATGAAGATGAGTTCAGCGAAGACTACGATGATGTGACAGATGAATACGATGAGCTTGAGGAGTATGATGAGGAAGACGAGCCGGTGAAGAAGCCGATCCTTTCTTTCAGAAGAAAGAAAAAGCCGGAGGAAGCTCTGGAATCTGATCATACGGATGTCGATAACAGAGTTGTTCCGATCTACGGAAGGAAGGAAGAGGGTGAAACCGTGAAGGTAATTAAACCACAGGAATTTAACGAGGCTCAGATTGTCGCAGACTTTCTGAAGGAGGGAAAGACGATTGTTGTGAATCTGGAGGGGATTGAAATCAGCCAGGCACAGCGTATCATCGATTTTATCGGCGGTGCCAGCTTTGCGGTTGACGGCTCTTTGAAGGCCATCTCCAACAATATCTTTATCGTTGCCCCCGGCAACATAGAGGTATCCGGCGATCTCAGGGATGAGATCATCAGCGACAGCATGCTTTCCCCGGAGCTGACCAAGTTCTGACCAGTTACCATTTTTTTAGAAATTTAATCTGATTCTGATGTATAACTGCAGAGTATATGATATACCAGGATGGGAAATCATATACTCTGCGTTTCTTATACATTGAAAAGATGACAGATTTTATCCAGAGGAGAATAATATGGTTGATAAAAGACTGGCAGTCCAGGCGGAGGGAAAGCATGTCTATGACATTGTGATCCGGGAGTCGTTTGCGGGTCTGCCTGATGAGCTCAAAGCATACGATATAGATAAGAAGAAGCTGTGCATCGTCACCGAGACCAATGTGGCTTCCTTCTATCTTGACCAGGTAAAAAGTATTCTGGAGCCGGCCTGCTCCCGGCTTGAAGTATTCCGGTTTATGGAGGGGGAGGCCTCCAAGAATCTGGATACGGTAAGCAGTCTCTATAAGTTTCTGATTGAGCAGAAGTTTGACCGGAAGGATATGCTTATCGCCCTGGGCGGCGGTGTGGTGGGGGATCTCACCGGATTCGCCGCTGCAACCTACTTAAGAGGCATCGATTTCGTCCAGGTTCCCACCAGTCTTCTGTCCCAGGTGGACAGCAGCATCGGGGGCAAGACCGGCGTGGACTACCAGGCTTACAAGAACATGGTGGGTGCTTTTTATATGCCCAAACTGGTCTATATCAATATCAGCACCCTGAAAACCTTATCCGACAGACAGTTGGTAAGCGGTCTTGGAGAGGTGATTAAGCATGGCCTTATTCAGGATGCAGATTATTACAGGTGGATTCTCTCCCACAAAGAGGCCATTGCTGCCAGGGAGCCCCAGGCTATGGCAGTCATGGTGGAGGGCAGCTGCCGCATCAAGCGGGCTGTGGTGGAGGAAGATCCCAGAGAACAGGGAATCCGGGCCTGCCTGAATTTCGGTCATACCCTGGGCCATGCCATCGAGAAGCTGATGGATTTTCAGCTGACTCACGGAGAGTGCGTCGGCATTGGTTCCGTCCTGGCAGCCGACCTGTCTAAGAGACGGGGATTTATTTCTGAAGAAGAGTATCAGGAGATGCTTTCCCTTTATGAGTATTTTACATTTCCTGCCCTGCCTGGGGAGCTTAAGGCTGAGGATATCCTGGAAGCCACAAAGCATGACAAGAAGATGGAGCAGGGAAAGATCAAGTTTATTCTCCTTAAGAGTATCGGGGAGGCAGAGATCTTTCGGGACGTGACCGACGAGGAGATTCTTGGTCTGTTTAACTGAGAATCTTAGAAGTTTAAGTAAGGAATTATAAAATGAAACGAATAGTAACATTGCTGACTGGTCTGATTTCACTGGTGGCCCTGGACCAGCTTGTTAAGCTCTGGACCCTCAAGGTACTGAAGCCGGGAGGTCCCATTCCCATCATCCCGGGCGTGCTGGAGCTATCCTATGTGGAGAACAGGGGGGCTGCCTTCGGCATCCTGCAAAACCGGCAGTGGCTCTTTATCGCCATCACGGTTCTGGTTGTCCTGGGCATCATCCTGCTGGTGCCCCGCATCCCAAGGGAAAGGCATTATCTGGGGCTCAGGCTCTGCGCTTACTTTATCCTGGCAGGTGCTGCCGGCAATATGATCGACCGGATCATCCGGGGTTATGTGGTGGACATGATTTACTTCAGGCTGATTGATTTTCCGGTATTCAATGTGGCAGATATCTATGTGACCTGCTCCGCATTTGCCCTGATATTCCTGATGATTTTCTTCTACAAGGACGAGGATCTGGAGAAGATATTTCCGGGGAAGAAAGAAGAATAGAAAGATATAATAGTATGAACGAGTACCAGATCTATTATTATACGATAACTGAAGACCAGGAGGGAATGCGCTTAGACCAGTTCCTTGCCGGGGAGCTTAGCGGCCATTCCCGGTCCTATATCCAGAAGCTGATCAAGGACGGGCAGGTCAGTGTGGGTGACCGTAAGGTCAAGCCCGCCATGAAGCTTGCGGCAGATGACGAGATTCTTCTTCGGGTTCCCCCTCTTAAGGAGCTTGAGGTCCTACCGGAGAAGATGGATCTTGATATCCTCTATGAAGATGAAGATGTGATTCTGATCAACAAGCCCAAGGATATGGTGGTTCACCCATGTCCGGGCCGCTATTCAGGTACCCTGGTAAATGGTCTCCTCTACCACTGCGCGGATAATCTCTCCGGCATCAATGGCGTCCTGCGGCCGGGTATCGTTCACCGGATTGATAAGGATACCACCGGTGTCATCATCGTATGTAAAAATGACCTGGCCCACCGGAGTCTTGCCGATCAGCTTAAGGAACACAGTATTACCCGCAGGTATAATGCCATTGTCTATCATAATTTTTCCGAGGAGGAGGGGACAGTGGATGCCCCCATCGGCCGCAATCCCAATGACCGCAAGAAGATGGCAGTGGAGTATAAGAAGGGAAAGCATGCCGTCACCCACTATAGGGTGCTGGACCACCTGAACCGGCAGTATAACCACATCGAGTGCCGTCTGGAGACCGGCCGCACTCACCAGATCCGAGTTCATATGGCTTATCTGAAGCACCCCCTCCTGGGTGATACGGTTTACGGGCCGGCAAAGGCCATGCCGGGTCTTACGGGACAGTGTCTGCATGCCCGGGTTCTGGGATTTATCCATCCAAGAACCGGGGAGTACCTGGAATTTGAAGCTCCTCTGCCGGATTACTTTTGCCGGCTTCTGGAGCGGTTTGAAAAGTGACATAAAGCGGCCTTTCCTTAGACAGAGCCAGCAGCAGTGCGGTCCGGATACTCGGGTCAGGCTTTAAAAGTAATTTTAGGGTTTACAAAAAGCAAAAGCTATGATACATTAATTTCTGTGCATATATGCACGTCAACCTTTACCAGGGTATGGAGGACTCCGACCTTATCTTCGTAAAGGGGTTATATAAGAAAGGAGAACGTAACATGATCACAAAGGAAATGAAACAGGACATCATTACAAAGTATGGCAGAACAGAGGGTGACACAGGTTCACCGGAAGTACAGGTAGCTATCCTTACTGCAAGGATCAATGACCTTCAGGCACATTTCAAGGCTAATCCCAAGGATCATCATTCCAGAAGAGGCCTTCTTAAGATGGTAGGTCAGAGAAGAAACCTTCTCGGATACTTAAGAAGCAAGGATATTCAGCGCTACAGAACTCTGATCGAGCAGTTAGGTTTAAGAAAGTAATGATTATACTTCCGCATGGTGTTTCATCATGCGGTTTTTTTCTAGAATTTCCTACATCTGTATTAGTTGATGATGTGGGAAGTTTCAGAGAGGAGTCCACATGGGGAAGACGATAAGAAGATTATCTTTGCTGATCATTCTGCTGGCTGTGGGCCTGCTGGTCTGGCAGATGCATGCCTACTCGAAAAAACAGGCTCTAAGATCAGACGCCTTATTATACTTTGAGGAGGAAGACTATGCCAAGTCGATTCAGTATCTGGAGGATGGCCTGAATACCCAGTGCCTTCTGGGTGGGAAGATAGACCGGGATATGGAGGCTTATCTGGCGGAGAGCTATTTTCAGCGGAAGGATTATGAGAAGGCAAGAAAGCTTTATCATAAGCTGCGCAGATCTGATTCCAACCAGTCACTGTACTTCCTGCTTGAGGGAGAGTGCTATAGGCAGCAGGACCAGTATGACCAGGCTCTTGACATCTTTCAGGAGGGCTGGGACCACACCAGGGATACGGCCTTTCTATCCAAGATCTGCGGTATATACATAGAACAGAATGAATATGAAAAAGCCCTGGATTATGCCAGACAGGGAATCAGCGACGATGGCAGCAGTTCCAGCGCAGAGCTGAGCTATCAGCTGATTATCATCTATGAGAGATCTCAGGATTATGAGAAGGCCTATGAGGTGGCTAAAGAATACTGCGACCGGTATCCGGAGGATGAGAAGGCGAAGAAGGAGCTGATTTTCCTGTCTTCGAGGGTCTAGCTTGTTAGATAGGCACAAATGATAGCCACGATTCAGTTGACACTATAGTGAAATAATGCTAAAATTATTCTATCGTTAATTTAGGGGCCGGATCTTGTCTCGAGTGCGTAGCAAGAGAGCTACAAGATCGGGCATCCGACAGCGTTAGTCAAATAATAACTAGCTTTATCAGAGGAGATTCATCAAAAAGGAGACAAGAATTATGGTATCACAAAAAATCACAATTACTAATCCACAGGGACTTCACATGAGACCAGCCGGCGTTTTTGCAAAGGGCGTTGCCAAGTTTGCCAGCGATATCAACATTATCCATAACGGGAAGACAACCAATGGCAAGAGTCTTCTGAACATCATCGGTGCATGCATCAAGTGCGGTTCCGAGATTGAGATTCAGTGTGAAGGCGCTGATGAAGAGGAAGCTTTAAAGACAGCCATCGAACTGATCGAGTCCGGCTTGGGTGAATAATTAATATGTAAGTCGCTCGCTGCCATCACTCTTAGCGGAGATGGCAGCGTTTTTAATTGATAAGGGGGTAAAGATATGTATACTGGTATTGGTGCATCTGCAGGTATAGGAATCGGCAAGGTTGTTCTGGTTAAGGAACCTTCACTGGAGTATAGTAATGCTCCCATAACAGATATTGATGCTGAGAAGGCCCGCTTCGGCGAGGCCCTGGATAAATGTATCGCCAAGACTCAGGCTATGGCTGAGGATATGAAGACCCGCGTGGGCGAGAAGGAAGCAGAGATCCTGGAAGGACATGTTCTTCTTCTCATGGATCCGGAGATGACCGGTCAGATTGAGAACATGATCGAGGCGGAGAATAAATGTGCTGAGGCTTCCGTTGAGGCTGTCTGCGATCAGTTTGCCGCCCTCTTTGCCTCTCTGGATGATGAGATGTTCCAGCAGAGGGCAACGGATGTCCTTGACATCAAGACTAGACTGCTGAAAATCCTCCTCGACGCCGAGGATATCGACCTTGGTGCAGTTCCGGAGGGAACCGTGCTGGTGGCTGAGGACCTGACCCCATCCATGACCGCAGGAATCAACCCGGCAAATGTTGCAGGCGTCCTGACAGAGATCGGCGGAAAGACTTCCCATTCCGCTATCCTGGCAAGAGCTCTTGAGATTCCTGCAGTTTTGAGTATTGAGGGTATCGTGAGTGCCCTTGAGAACGGGCAGGAGGTTGTACTGGACGGGTCTGCCGGCATCGTCATTGCCTCCCCGGATGAGGCTGTGCTGGCTGAGTATCAGGCGAAAAGGGAGAAATATCTGGCCGACAAGGCAGCTCTTAAGGCTTATGTGGGCAAGCCGACCGTGACCGCTGATGGCCATAAGGTTGAACTGTGCGCCAACATCGGCAAGCCGGAGGATGCCCTGAAGGTTGTAGAGTGTGACGGCGAGGGTATCGGCCTCTTCCGTACAGAGTTCCTCTTCATGGACCGTCCTCAGGTGCCTACCGAGGATGAGCAGTTTGAGGCATATAAGAAGGTTGCAGAGACATTAGCCGGCAAGCCGGTGATTATCCGTACCCTGGATATAGGCGGAGATAAGGAGATTCCATATCTGGGCCTTCCCAAGGAGGAGAACCCCTTCCTGGGCTTCAGGGCTGTACGTCTGTGCTTAAAGAGACCAGACCTCTACCGCCCGCAGCTAACCGCACTTCTCCGTGCCAGCGCCTACGGCGATATTAAGATTATGGTTCCCATGATCACCTGTATCGATGAGGTACGTGAGGTTAAGGCCATGATCGCCGAGATCAAGGCAGAGCTTGATGAGAAGGGCATCCCCTACAACAAGGATATCCAGGTAGGTATCATGGCAGAGACACCGGCCTCCTCCATCATGGCCGATGCATTTGCCAAAGAAGTTGATTTCTTCAGTATCGGAACCAACGACCTGACCGGCTACACCATGTGCGCAGACCGGGGCAATCCTGACGTTGCCTATCTCTACTCATCCTACAACCCGGCTGTTCTTCGCGCCATCGAGAGAGTAATCAAGTCCGCCAAGGCCGAAGGCACCATGTCCGGCATGTGCGGTGAGGCAGCTGCAGATCCGCTGCTGACCCCGCTGCTCTTATCCTTCGGACTGGATGAGTTCTCCGTAAGCGCAACCTCCATCCTGGCAACCAGAAGAGTTATCAACTCCTGGACTATGGAAGAGGCCAATGCCGTAACTGAGAAGGCCATGAGTATGGTGACCGAGGAAGAGGTAAGAGAGTATCTTACATCTGTTGCGAAATAAGAACATTTTAGAGGCATGACAGAGTTTCGCTATCCGCTGATTAATACAAATGATAAAGGGTGTTTGAACAACACCCTTTTCTTTTGGGGATTTTTAGGGTATATTAATTAAAAGATACAAAAGGGAGTGATGGACATGGATGTACAGTTTAATAAGGAGCAGGAGATGGCCATCACCCACGGAGAAGGTCCGGCCATGGTCCTGGCGGGGCCCGGCTCGGGCAAGACCCTGGTGATTACCTGCCGGGTCAGATACCTGATCGAGGAGATGGGCGTACACCCCTCCCATATCCTTGTCATTACATTTACCAGGGCGGCGGCCCGGGAGATGAAGAAGCGATTTGCGTCCTTCTCCGGATTTGCCGATGCACCGGTCATGTTTGGGACATTTCATTCCGTCTTTTTCATGATCCTGCGCTATGCCTACCGCTATACAGGGAGTAATATTATCCGGGAGGATATGAAGCGCAGGTTCATCAAGGAGATGGTGGAGGAGATGGAGCTGGAGATTGAGGATGAGAATGACTTCCTCTCCGGCCTGATCAACGAGATTTCCTATGTCAAGGGGGAAATGATTGAGCCCTCCCTTTTTCACAGCAGCAACTGTGCGGATGATCTTTTCAGAAAGATCTATGATGGCTATGAGCGCCGGCTCCGCCAGAACCAGCTGCTGGACTTTGATGATATGCTGGTTTTCTGCTATGAGCTCCTCAGGGAGAGGGAGGATATCCGCAGGATGTGGCAGGAAAGGTTTCAGTATATCCTGATTGATGAGTTCCAGGATATCAACAAGGTCCAGTATGAAATCGTCCGCCTCCTGGCAGGAGAAAGGAAGAATCTGTTCATCGTGGGCGATGATGATCAGTCCATCTACCGCTTTCGTGGGGCCAGACCGGAGATCATGCTTGGTTTTGAGAAGGATTATCCCGGCACGAAAAGGATCGAATTAGGGATTAACTACCGCTGCAGCGAGGAGATCGTGGAGAGCGCCAGACGCCTGGTTTCCCATAATACCAAGCGGTTTGACAAGAATCTCCGGGCCAGCCGGGGGTCCAAGGTTCCGGTAACCTACAAGCAGTTTTCCTCAGTATCGGAGGAATGTACCGACATCATCCAGGGGATACGTTTCTACAGCAGCAAGGGTATACCCTTTGACCAGATGGCAGTAATCTTTCGGACCAACACCCAGCCCCGCCTCCTGGTGGGAAGGCTGATGGAGTACAATATTCCTTTTCAGATGCGGGATGTCCTGCCCAATCTGTTTGACCACTGGATCGCAAAAAATGTAATCGCCTACCTTAAGCTTGCGGCGGGCAGCCGGGAAAGGGGCCTCTTTCTTCAGGTGATGAACCGGCCAAAGCGATACATTTCCAGAAATATGATCACGGACGCCCAGGTGGATCTTAAGGAGCTGAAACGGAAGGCCTACGGAAAGCACTGGCTCTACGAGAAGATTGACAAACTGGAAATGGACCTTATGCTTATGCGGCGGATGGAGCCTGCGGATGCCATCCACTACATTCGCCATGGCATCGGATATGAGGATTATTTAAATGAATATGCCCAGTTTCGGCACATGAATCCGGAGGATCTCTACGAGATTCTTGACCAGCTTGCGGAAACAGCAAAGAATTATCATACAAACGAAGAATGGTTTGCCTACATCGAGGAGTATGGCCAGGAGCTGCGCCGGCAGATCGAAGCCGGAAACAGGGAGGACAAGGAAGGGGTAACCCTGACCACCATGCACAGCTCCAAGGGACTGGAGTACGATGTGGTCTTTATCATGGATATCAATGAGGGGATTACCCCCCACAAGAAGGCGGTCAAGGACGCGGATCTGGAGGAAGAACGCCGCCTCATGTATGTGGCCCTGACCAGGGCCCGGACCTACCTCTTTCTCTACTCGGTAAAGGAGCTTTACCAGAAGGAGGCCAAGGTCTCCAGATACATCAGAGAAATCCGCTTCGACCCGGATCTTTACCAGGCCGGCCAGCGGGTCAGACATAAAAAATACGGCCTGGGAACCATCACAAAGGTGAAGGGGGACAAGATCAGCATCCGCTTTGACAGCGAAAAAAGATTGAAAACATTCTCACTTTCCTTTATACTGGAGCAGAATGTGCTGGAAGTGGAATAAATATTGGAGGTAATATATGAGTGTTATACTGGAATTTCTGAAGGTTGTCCTGCTCGGAGTTGTGGAAGGTATCACAGAGTGGCTTCCCATCAGCTCTACGGGACATATGATCCTGGTGAACGAATTTGTAAAGTTGAATGTATCCGATGCATTTATGGAGATGTTCCTGGTGGTTATCCAGCTGGGAGCCATCCTGGCGGTATGTGTGCTCTACTTTAGAAAACTCAATCCCTGGGATTCCGGGAAGAACGAGAAACAGCGCAGGGATACATTTTCCCTGTGGGGCAAGGTGATTGTCGGCTGCATACCGGCGGGAGTGATTGGCGTCCTCTTTAATGATACCATTGACGCCCTCTTCTATAATCCCCAGACTGTGGCATTTACCCTGATCCTCTACGGTATCCTCTTTATCGTGGTGGAGAATCACAATAAGGGCAGAAAGCCCACAACCAGAAGGCTGAATGATCTGACCTACCGGACAGCCATCCTGATCGGCTGCTTCCAGCTCCTGTCCCTGATCCCCGGGACCTCCAGGTCAGGCTCCACCATCTTAGGGGCCATGATCCTGGGCACATCCCGCTATGTGGCAGCAGAATATTCCTTCTTCCTGTCCATCCCTGTGATGTTCGGAGCCAGCCTCTTAAAAATCGTCAAGTACGGATTCCACTACTCCGGCAGCGAGATCCTCTATCTGATCGGAGGCATGGTCATTGCCTTTGTGGTATCCATCCTGGCCATCAAGTTCCTGATCGGCTATATCAAGAAGAATGACTTCAAGGCATTCGGTGTCTACCGGATTGTGCTGGGTCTGCTGGTGGCAGTGTACTTCATTGTTAAGTAAGGAATAACCATATGAGATTTCAAATCACCCAGTGGTGTCATGACCGGATCCGCCAGATGATGCCTCATCCAAAAAACTGCACAGATGCCTCTGCCGGGACCGGAAGAGACACCCTCTTCCTCACTGAGATTGCAGACCCGGCAGGAATCATCACGGCCATGGATATCCAGGAGGAGGCCATCCGGCAGACTGCAGAGAGGCTTCGTAAGAACAATGTGAGCAGGCAGGTTGACTTTGTTAACTTTAAACCGGTCATGATTCCGGAGCTTAGTGATGAACTGAAGCAGGAACCACCGGTGGGATATGCTTCTATACAACTGATATGTGACTCCCATGAGAATCTGAATCGATATCTGCCGGATAAGAGCCAGGACCTGATTCTCTTTAACCTCGGCTACCTTCCGGGAGGTGACCATACACTTTCTACCAAGGCGGAAAGCACGGTGACAGCCCTGAATCAGAGTCTGCAGCTGCTGACTCCCGGCGGCCTGTTATCCGTCATGATTTACAGCGGCGGGGACAGCGGCTTTGAGGAGAAGGAGGCGGTTCTTGGCTGGGCCAGGGGATTGGATCCGGGCAGATATCTGGTTTTTGTGGAGGAATTCTGTAACCGTCCCAACAATCCGCCGATTCCTCTGTATGTAAGGAAGATTTAATTCGAAAGGAGAACCATAATGGCAATATTCAAGGATACAGGTGGCGTAGTCAGCCAAAAGCAGATAGCCTCGGGAATATATGATATGACATTATCCTTCCCCCGGGGAGCCAGGGAGGCAAGGCCGGGTCAGTTTATCGCAATGTACTGTAACGACAGCTCCAGGCTGCTTCCCAGACCTATCTCTATCTGTGAGATTGATAAGAAGGCCGGGACTTTAAGAGTAGTTTACCGGGTTGCCGGAGGAGGTACTGAGGAGTTCTCCCGGATGCAGGCCGGAGACAGCCTGGAGCTGATGGGCCCCCTGGGTAATGGCTTCTCTTTTCCGCAAGATACGCAGAAGAAAGCCATCATTATCGGGGGAGGAATCGGGATTCCTCCCATGCTGGAGCTTGCCAGGCAGTATCCCGGTGAGAAGACCGTTGTATTAGGTTATCGAGACGAACTATTCCTGAAAGAAGAGTTTGAGGATCTTTCGTCTTGTCAGGTTTTCGTTGCCACTGAAGATGGCAGCTCCGGGACTAAAGGAACGGTGATTGATGCCATCAAAGACCAGGCTATAGAGGGTGATATCATCTATGCCTGCGGTCCCATGCCCATGCTGAAGGCTCTGGCAGCCTATGCTGCAGAGCATGATATGGAAGCCCAGATTTCTCTGGAGGAGAGGATGGCCTGCGGTATCGGTGCCTGCCTGGGCTGTATAGCCAAGTCCAGGGAGAGAGACCACCATACCAACGTCCATAACAGGCGAATCTGCAAGGATGGACCTGTATTTGACGCGAAAGATATTATTTTTGCTTAAATATCTAAAACTTCCCACATCATTAATATATAATTTTCTAATATGGGTATGGGAAGTTTGATGTTAATAATTAGTCAGGAGTACATATGAGTTTAAGTATAGAAAAACCGGAATACGATAACTTAAAACTGGAAGTTGATATAGCCGGCGTCCGGTTCAAAAACCCGGTGACAACCGCATCCGGAACCTTCGGATCCGGAGCAGAGTTTGAGGAGTTTGTAGACCTGGCTGCCCTGGGGGCGGTGACAACTAAGGGTGTGGCCAATGTTCCCTGGGAGGGTAATCCAACCCCCAGAATCGCTGAGACTTACGGGGGTATGCTTAATGCAGTGGGACTGCAGAACCCGGGAATCGAGCTCTTCTGCAAGAGGGATATTCCTCACCTGAAAGAGAAAGGGGCATCGATCATAGTAAATGTATGCGGTCACACCACAGAGGAGTATCTTGAGGTGGTTGAACGCCTGTCCGACGAGCCTGTGGACCTTCTGGAGATCAATGTATCCTGTCCAAATGTCAAAGAAGGCGGGATTGCATTTGGCCAGAATCCGGATGCCCTCTATGAGATTACCAGAGCGGTCAAGGCAAAGGCAAAGCAGCCCATCGTGATGAAGCTGAGCCCTAATGTGACGGATATCACAGAGATGGCCAGGGCTGCCCAGGCAGGGGGCAGTGATGCTCTATCCCTCATCAATACCATCACCGGCATGAAGATCGATATCCACAGGAGACAGTTTGTTCTGGCAAATCAGACCGGAGGTATGTCCGGGCCAGCCATCAAACCCGTGGCTGTCCGCATGATGTACCAGGTTCACAAGGCGGTTGACCTGCCCATCATCGGCATGGGAGGAGTGATGACCGGGGAGGATGCCGTCGAGCTGATGATGGCCGGAGCCAGCATGGTTTCGGTGGGAACCGCCAATTTTCACGACCCAGCAGCCACCATAAAGGTTCTTTCCGGAATA
>JAFUDC010000153.1 GCA_017459345.1 Eubacterium sp. | reverse complement strand
GCATCCGTCCGCCCATGGTTATGCTTTGTAAAACCGGATAATCTCTGATACCATTATCATAGAGTCGCAGTACAAGGAGATAGCAAAATGAACCCTAAGATAAAAACCATAGCCGTCCTGGGTGCCGGTGCCATCGGTGCCTATGTGATTTATGGACTGAAAGAACAATATAAAGACAATTTGTGGATTATTGCAGAGGGTCAGAGAGCAGAGCGCCTTAAGAAAGATGGCCTGATTATCAATGAGGAGACCTGTGAGCTTCAGGTAAAGACTCCGGAGGAGGCCCGGGGAGTGGACCTGTTAATTGTCAGTGTGAAATATGGTGCGCTCAGAGAGATATTGCCCATGGTGGGGCGGATTGCAGACCGGAATACCACGGTGATGAGCCTGCTCAACGGGGTGGATTCCGAGGATATCCTGTCTGAGCTGGTCCCGGAGGACCAGATTATTCCTGCCCTGATCCGGATCGCCTCCAGCCACAAGGGGAACCGGATTACATTTCCTCTTCCCAGGGAGAATATGGGCATTATCTATGGCTTGCCGGAGATGACAGATAAGGCCAGGCCGGCAGAAACATGCTTTGCAGCAAATGAAACAATAAAAGACGGCACAGTAGGACTGACCCGGAAGCAAAGACTTGCCGCCGTGCAGGTCTGCTTTGAGAATTCCAGGCTGGAAAGCCATGTAAGCGATGATATCAGGAAGGATATCTGGATGAAATATGCCTTGAATATCAGTCAGAACATTCCCCAGGCTATCCTGGGGGCCGGAGTCGGCATCTATGAAGATAGCGAACATGCCGAATTCCTCTGCCGGGCCCTTCGGGCTGAGGTAACAGAGCTGGCAGATTCCTATGGCATCGATATCCATGTTCCTGACCACCTTGTGACGCCGAAGAATACCGGCATTCCCAAAGCCGCCCGCTACTCAACCCTGCAGGACCTGGACGCAAAGAGACAGACCGAGATAGAGATGTTCTGCGGGACGGTGATGAGGCTGGCGAAGGAGCAGGGAATTCCGGTTCCATATAATACCTTTGCCTATCACGTAATCAAAGGTCTGGAGGAGAAGAACGCAGGGAGGTTTGACTATTCTACAGGGTCTTTGGAAAGACCTTGAAAATCAGCAGCAGATTCTTCTGTGTCATCTGTCTGCAGGGAAATGCGGATTTCTTCCAGCTCCTCCCGGCTGTAAGGATAATCATATTCTTTGAGAATGCGGTCGGTGGTGAAGCCGCTGCGATAGAGGTGCCTGACGGCATCGCCGTAAGCGAAATTCCTGGCAAAACGAGAGAGGCATGTTAAGAAAATATCATCATACATGGCGGACTCCTTTCCAAATGAATAATTATTTAGTCGTTTACGAAACGCGGTCGAACTGCATGGATATATTTGATTATAGTGACCAGATTCTTCTATGTCAAGAACTGCGATTTTAACAATAATACTCTATACTATCATAAGGATAAGATAATTTGAATAAAATAAAAAAGATAGTCCCACTGCTGACATTCATCCTGATCCTGTCCATCCTTCCTGCCTGTAATATGGAAGGAAAAAGGGGCGAGACATCAGATACAGACAGGGAAGCAGTGGAATTTGAAGATAATCAGGATATGGTAAGAGAAGAAGGAACAAGAGACAAGGAAGCAGAAGAAGAGCCTGCGACTGTAGATAAAAAAACAGCGGAACAAACCGAGGGGTCTAATCCCGAAGATGGCCAGGAAGATACAATTTTCCTTTCGGCAGAAGACATCCGGGCAATGGATGCCGGCACAGTTCTGTACCAGGAAGACCTTGCCAATTTGGAGGCAGATATCAGTGACCTGTTCACCGCAGAAGAAATTCCGGATACGGTTTTTTCCCGTATGGATGGAGTATCCTATGGGGAGGGCTGTATAATCCCGCGTGAGGAGCTAAGATATGTCAGAGTTCTCCATATGGGATTTGACGGGGAGGTCCACATCGGGGAGATCGTCTGCAACAAGGCCATAGCAGAGGACCTTCTGGAGATTTTTAAGGAGCTATATGACCAGGAATATCCGATTGAAAAGATTCTTCTGGTTGATGACTATGGAGGGGATGATGAGTTGTCCATGGAGGATAACAATTCCTCTTCCTTCAACTTCCGGCCGGTGGCCGGGACAGACCGCCTGTCCAGGCATGCTTATGGTCTTGCCATAGACATTAATCCTCTGTATAATCCTTATATCACCTCCCGGGGCTATACTCCCGAAAATGCCGGAGATTATGTGGACAGGTCTGCGGATAATCCCTATAAGATTGATGAGAATGATCTCTGTTTTAAGCTGTTTGACGAAAGAGGATTTACCTGGGGAGGAAATTGGAACTCCGTAAAGGATTACCAGCATTTTCAGAAGGATATAGATTAGAAAGGAAAAGCCAATGGATGCATTAGAAGCTATTTTTACCAGACGAAGTACAAGAAAACTTAAAAGTGAGAAGGTCAGCCGGGACCTGATTGAGAAGGTTGTGGAAGCAGGCCGCGTGGCAGCCTGCGGAGGCAACAGCCAGACCACACATTTTATCGTGATTGAGAACAAGCAGATTTTAGATGCTCTGGCCCAACTGGCAGAGAAGGAATTTGCCCAGATGCATGTGAAGCCGGATACCTATAAATCCCTGCGCACTTCTATTACCGCATCGAAGAGGGGCGGTTATGTCTTCCACTATAACGCTCCGGTGCTGATTGTGACAGCGAACCGGATCGGCTATGGCAATGCCATGGCAGACAGCGCATGTGCCCTTGAGAATATGATGATAGCAGCCAATGCTCTGGACCTGGGAGCCTGCTGGATCAATCAGCTCCACTGGCTTACCGACCATGAGGCTGTGAAAGCCTGCATGAGTGATCTTGGCATGACAGAGGATGAGTATGTTACGGGCGGCTTGATTCTGGGTTATCCGGATACGGAAGACGGACTTCCCATCCGGACAGAGAGAAAGATGATCGGGAACCCTGTCAGCTGGATTGAGTGAGATTCCCTTCGAGCTTGCCAAAAACCATCGGGTACACCCCGATCATGACAAAGACAACAATGAAGTAGCGGACTGTCCGAATCAGATAGGCGGTAAATGTAGCTGATTCCAGCAGATCAGCTGAAAATGGAAGCTTCAGCAGGGTGTTTAGAACCAGGTATATGGCAATGCCGCCCACCAGACGCGCAAGGCCAAAGGGCAGGGAGTCTGTATTTTCAAAATGGACATACCGCTCTTCAAAGGATGTTCACAGGAAGAATCCAATCATCAGGCCATATCCGGTATAATAATCGGTGGTCTTACAGTAGAAAAATCCGATGGCGCCAAGGAGGCAGAAGAACCCCCAGAGAATATAGCGGTTTTTACATTTGCCGATGAGCCAGGGAACCAGAAATATGACAGCAAG
>JAFUDC010000152.1 GCA_017459345.1 Eubacterium sp. | reverse complement strand
TCAGATTAAGGGGAACAGGATAAGACAGGATAAGGTCGGTAAAAAGAGTATCACCCCTTTATCCATTACAGGCACGAACAAGGTAAATATTGTAAAAGTCGCCGCTTACTGCAGAGTTTCTACTGATCAGGAAGGGCAGGATGAATCATTTTCCATACAGAGAAAGCACTATGTGAGACTGATTGAGTCCCAGCCGGGCTGGGAGCTTGCCGGTATTTATCAGGAGAGGATTTCGGCTACCAATCTCAGTGAAAGGTCTCAACTAAACAGACTGTTAGAAGATTGCAGACAAGATAAAGTTGATCTGGTTCTTACCAAATCTATCTCCCGCTTTGCCAGGAATACTACTGATCTGCTCTGGATGGTGAGGAAGCTTTCCGCCATGGGAATCGGAATCGTATTCGAGAGGGAGAAGATCGATACCAGGTCTGCGGATGGGGAATTGCTCTTAAGTCTTCTGGCCTCCTATGCGGAGGAGGAATCTCATTCATTTTCCGAGAATAATAAGTGGGCAATAAGGAAGCGGTTCGAGGAGGGGACCTACAAGTACTCCAGTGCTCCCTAGGGTTATGATCTGGAGGATGGTACATTTGTGGTAAATGAAAAGGAAGCCCGCGTGGTCAGATATATCTTCGAGAGTTTCTTAAGCGGGAAGGGGATCAACAGCATCGCCCGGGATTTAAATAAGCAGGGTATCCCTCCCAAGAGGGTGGATGACCACTGGGTCAGGTATCAGCACAGCGGATCCTGGAAGCCTGCCGTGATATCCGGGATTCTGAAGAATGAGTCCTATATCGGAGACAGTCTCCTGCAGAAGAACTATCACGACCGGACTTTTCAGGTGAGGGTCAATAACGGAGAGCTTCCCAGGTACTATCTCGAAGACCATCATGAGGGAATCATCAGCCGGGAGACTTATGAGCGGGCAGGCCGGCTTCTGGCCCAGAGGCGGAAAGAGTATAGGTCCAAAGAGAAAAAGGAAAGATATGCATTTTCCGGTAAATGTATCTGCGGCATATGCGGAAAGACTCTGATCCGCGACCTGAACAGGCGGACAAAGAAGCAGACTGTATACTGGATCTGCCTGGCTCACCGGCGGGAGGCCGGGGCCTGCTGCCTCATGCCCATCCGGGAGGAGGCGATTCGGGAAGCCTTTCTCACCATGATGAACAAGCTCCACTATGCCAATGTGGTCGTCGATATCTACTCTGACAGCCTGGAGAGGAAGTGGAGGGAGAAGTATGGCGAAGATCTTACCGATCTGGAAAAGAGGATGATCCGGAACAGGGAGGAGAGGGAAAGTCTGGCCCGGATACGGGGCAGGTCCGTCCACTATCTGGAAAGGAAGAACCAGCTGGATAAGGAAGCCGGAGAGCTTAAAGCAGAGCTTACTGCCATGGGCAAGCCGGACTTTGAACAGATGAATCTGCTGAAGGACCTGATAAAAAGGCCAATGGAAGACTGGTCGGACCAGACATTTACCAGTCTGATTGATCAGGTGGTAGCAGAAGACCGGGAAACCTACCGCTTTCACTTCAAGTGCGGACTTGTCCTTGTGGAGGGGAAGAGGGCCAGGAGTAAAAGGATCAGGAGGTCTTAATGACAGCTTATGGATACAGGATCGTCCAGGGGGAGGCCCTCCTTCATGAGGAAAAGAGTAAGCAGATAAAAGAACTCTTCGCAAGCTACCTGAAGGGTGACAGCATCCGGGACGCCGCCAAAGAAGCAGGTATTCCCTATACTATCGCCCAGAGAGCCCTCTCCAATCCCACCTATCTGGGGACTGACTTCTACCCGCCCATCATCGATAAAGAAATCTTTGCCCGGGCCCAGGAGCGGCGTGCCAGACAGAACCGGCAGAAGTCGTCGGAGAAAGAGACTAATGAGAATAGAAAAAACCCGTCCACAGGCTTCGGGCTCGGCGCCAGGACATTTTCCGAGAAAGTACCGGAGGATGAGGAAGCGGCCAGCTGGGTATACCGCCATATCATCCGGGGCAAGGAAATAAGGATGAGTGAAAGACTGCGTAAGAAGCTGCTTGATTATGTGCTGCGTGGATAATAGGAAGAAAGTCAGCAGCAATTTAATTTATATCCTGCAGGATATTGATCACAGTTAATTGTCATAAACATTAAAGAGGGATGAGAGTCAGTGAAGGCCAGAATTATACCGGCAAGCAAGACAATCGGGACTCATGCACGTGTCATAGAAGAAGATAAGCCCCTGCGGGTTGCAGCCTACTGCCGGGTGTCCACTGACCGGGAGGAGCAGGAGAGTTCCTACGAGGTCCAGTGCCAGCACTACACCAGGATGATCGACAAGAATACCGAGTGGGAGCTGGCAGGAATCTATGCAGATGAAGGCATCACCGCCCTCTCCACCAAAAAGCGGGAGCAGTTCAAGGCTATGATCAGGGACTGCGAGGATGGCAAGATCGATATGATCATCACCAAGTCCATATCCCGCTTCGCCAGGAATACTTTAGACTGCCTGGATTACATCAGAAGGCTTAATAAGATGGGAATCCCGGTGGTTTTTGAGAAGGAATCCATCAACACCATGGACGCCCAGGGTGAACTCCTGATCACTATTCTGGCCTCCATCGCCCAGCAGGAGTCCGAATCCATCTCAAAGAATGTTCAGATGGGCATTCGCTTCCACTACCAGGAGGGAAAGATCTGTGCCGGCCACCAGAATATGCTGGGCTATGAGCGGACAGAGGATGGCAGCCTGGAGGTCATCCCCGAGGAAGCAGAGATCGTCCGCCGGATATTCCGGCTCTTCCTGAACGGTTTAAGTCCAAGTCACATCGGAG